>JAAYAK010000203.1 GCA_012719415.1 Syntrophorhabdus sp. | reverse complement strand
GTCTCCACGACGCCGCCGTGGAAGCCGTCATCGCCGGCGACTCCGAGGGCGCGGCGCAGGAGATGGAAAAGCACGCCGTCGCCTTCGGCAAGAACCTCATGGAAATGGAAGAGGAATACCACAAGACGAAGACCGCGTAACGACGGTCTCAGGTCCCAAGTCTCAGGTCTCAGGTCAAAAACAAGAAATGCAAGCTCCAGCAGTCTCTTGCCTGAAACCTGGAACATGGAAGGCTTTTTTCTTCCTGTAACTTGAAATCTGGAACCTGAAACGGTCTTACTACCCTCCGAAGTCGGGGTTTATGAACTCGATCCTGTCGCCTTCGGAGATCAGCGTTGTATGGTAGGCCTGGGGGTGGATGAAGCGGTTGGCCCGCCCGCCACAAAAACCCACCAAAAGAACAGGGCCTCTCCGTCACGTCCTATACGTCCCAAGCGTCCTATATGTCCCATAGGTCCTATATCTCCTATAGGTCCTATCCCCTTACCCCCCGGAGCATTGACAGGGGAAAGTGGGGCCGTTACACTAACAGGGACATGCTCTCCATCGGGATCGCCTTTTTGGCCCTTTCCTGTCTCGTCTCAGTGACGAACATCGTCAATTACGCTCTGAGGATGGTGAAGAAGAGACGGGGCGAGGTATACCGGAAGGGCTCGGCGATCCACGTATTGTCCATCGTTTTTTCCATCATGGCCTATGTCTTTGCCGGGGACACCCTGGGGGTGTGGGTCTTTATCCCCGCCATTCTCGACCCCGCCACCCTCTTCATTCTTGCGGCGCCCATCCTTCTCATCCGAATGATACGGGAAGCGGAACGATCCCGGGACCGTTCATGACAGCCTTCGTCACCGCCGCGGTGATACTCGGCCTGTCGTCGGGTTTCTCGCCGGGGCCGCTCTTGACGCTTGTCATCGCGCAGACGGTGATGCATGGCGTGAGAGAGGGGATCAAGGTCGCCCTGGCGCCCCTTGTCACCGACGTCCTTGTCATCACTCTTGCCGTCTCCGTCCTGTCCCGCTTCGCCCGCGCCCACACCGTGCTGGGATGGATATCCATTCTCGGGGGGCTATTCGTGGTCTACCTCGCCTGGGAGACGTTCCGGGCACCCGAACCCCGGGTTAACCTCACTCAAAGACAGGCCCGGTCTCTCGGCAGGGGGATAATCGTCAATGCCTTGAATCCCCATCCGTACATCTTCTGGATCGCCGTCGGCGCCCCCATGATGGTCAGGGCCAGCGAGGAGAGCCTGGCGACGGCGGCCGCCTTCGTCCTGTGCTTCTTCGTCTGCCTCGTCGGCGCCAAGGTCCTCGTGGCGGTCCTCGTGGGCAGGACAAAGAAGGTGCTCACGGGAAAGATCTACCGCTTGATCATGCGGCTTCTCGGCCTCGCCCTTTTTGTCTTTGCCCTCTTTCTCGTCAGGGACGGCCTTGTCCTCCTCAGGGTGATCGCCAAATTTCCTTGAAAGCACGGCACAGGGGCGGATAGAATATCGAAGTCTGCAAGATCGTTATCGAGAGGAGCGAACGTCATGCCCGATTACAGCAAGATAGACGTACCGGAGGTCCTGTCATACGTGTTCTATCCGCGTGACGAATCCGGCCCCTGTCCGGGATACGCCTTCGACCATTTCATTCCCGTGGCGGAAGCGGTGGCCCTCCACTGCCGGTTCTACGAAGAAGACAAGAACCGCTCCCGGCCCTGGATCCTCTATTTTCACGGTAATGGCGAGGTCGTAAGCGACTATGACGAGATCGCCCTGTTCTACTTCAAACACAGCCTTAACCTGGTGGTCGTCGATTACCGCGGCTACGGGAAATCCAACGGCACGCCGACCGTTGCCGACATGTCCCGCGATTCCCGGAAGGTCTATGAGTCCGTGAAGACCGCTCTCGCGGAAAGGGGTTTGCGGGACGACCTGTGGATCATGGGCAGGTCTCTCGGCAGCGTCTCGGCCCTCGCGATCGCCTACGACCAGGGTGCCGGCATCAACGGGCTCATCATCGAAAGCGGTTTCCCGAGCATCTCCAGCCT
>JAAYAK010000202.1 GCA_012719415.1 Syntrophorhabdus sp. | reverse complement strand
TCCTATAAGTCCTATATGTCCCATAGGTCCTATAACCATCCTCCAGACCCCCTATACTACCTTACTCGCTTAAGACCCCCATCCCCTCCCCATCACTCCCACCTGAAAAGGATCCTCTTCTTTTGCCTCCCGTCGCAGACGGGATGCAAAAACGGCCGGATTTTGGAAGGCTTCGAAATCCGGCCGTATCTTTTCTCTGCGTCCTCTGCGGGCTTGAGAGAGGAGCGCAAGCGACGAGCGGGCGAGAGGCCACCTCTGGCCTCCCCCCCTCTCACCTCACGCTCAAAATACCGTGCGCATCAGGCGGGTCGTTCTAATTTGAATATTTTCCCAGGGTTCAGGATGTTGTTCGGGTCGAAGAGGGCCTTTATCGACTTCATGGCGACTATGACCTGCGGTGAGAGTTCCATGTCGAGGTAGGCCGACTTGGACGTGCCGATCCCGTGCTCTCCCGAGAGCGTGCCGCCGAGGCGCACGGTCTCGGCAAAGATGTCTTTCACCGCCTCTTCCGCCTTGTGGCGGTCCTCGGGTGTGTCTTTGATCATGATGCTCACGTGAAAATTGCCGTCGCCTGCATGGCCGAAGCTCAGGATGGGTATGCCATATTTCTTCTCAAGGGCTTCCAGGGTCCGGATCAGCGTGGGAATATGGGAGCGGGGAACCACGACGTCTTCCGCTATCTTCACCGGATTCAGGTTATAGGTGGCCTGCGAGAGGACACGGCGGGCCTGCCAGAGTTTGTCGGCCTCCGCCGGGTCCCGGGTCACATCGCACCGGACGACCTTCCGGGCGGCGAGGATGTCCTTCACTTTTCCCACCTGTGGCGCCACCGCCTCCTCATTGCCGTCGACCTCGATGAGGAGAAGGCCTCCGATCTCCTCGGGTATGCCCATGGGAGAGGCCTTTTCACTGCACCGGATGGATGCCCTGTCCATGAACTCTATAGTGGAGGGAATGATCCTGGCCGCGATGATGGCCGAAACGGCGCGGGCGGCGTCTTCGACCTCATTGAAGAGGGCAAGGATCGTCGCCTTCGCCTCGGGAAGGGGGATCAGTTTCACCGTGATCTTCGTGACCACCCCCAGAGTACCTTCGCTCCCCACGAAAAGGCGTGTGAGGTCGTAGCCCACGACCCCCTTCATCGTACGGACCCCGGTATTGAGGATCTCTCCCGTGGCCGTCACCACCTCGAGCCCGATAACATAGTCTCGCGTCACCCCGTATTTAAGTGAATTGGGCCCGCCGGCGCACTCCGCGACATTGCCGCCTATGCTCGAGTACTTGTAGGATGCGGGATCGGGCGGATAGAAAAGACCGTGCTTCGCCGCTTCCTGCTGAAGGTTGAAGGTGATGACACCCGGCTCTACAACGGCAATGAGGTTCTCCGTGTCTATCTCGAGGATACGGTCCATTCTCGAAAAGACAAGCACGACACCCTCGACAACCGGTATGGACCCGCCTGTCAAGCCCGTGCCCTGCCCTCTCGGGATAACGGGAAAGCCGTAATGGTTGGCAAGCTTCAGGATGCGGGAGACCTCTTCGGCCGACGAAGGGAACACAACGAGGTCCGGAACGATGCCATCGGTCCTCGCATCGTACGAATAGCACTGCCGCTCCTCCAGAGAGTCTATCGCGTTCTCTTTTCCCACGATCGCCCGTATCTCATCAATGATCTTGCTTTCCACGCGTACCTCTGCACATTTGATTTTGGGTATATCAACCCGTTGATAGAATCCGTTCCTACGTCATTCCGGCGAAGGCCGGAATCCACAGGTTCTTCCAACGCGGCGCTTTTCCTGGATTCCGGCCTTCGCCGGAATGACGTCACTGCACAAACCGGATCGAGAACCGACTTCATCAACGGCCTGCTAATGATAGCATATAATTGTACCCCTTCCCATTTTTTTCCTTTGCATTTTCCCGTCCCGGCGGGTTATTTACAGTTAAGTCAGGGAGGCGCTCTATGAGAAAGACCATCATATTGATACTATTGTTTGCCGCCGTGGTGTTCCTTGCATGGAACGCGTATGCCGGTCCCGATGCTTTCAACAAGGCGGACAAGGACGGGAACGGGACGATCACCTCCGATGAATTCGAGTCCGCGGTGACATCCAAGTTCAGGGAGTACGATAAGAACAACGACGGCAGGATCGATATCAAAGAGTTCTCAGCGAAGGAACATCCTGACGCGGTCAAAGAGTTCAAGTTCATGGACAGGAACAGCGACGGTTTCGTCAACGCAGATGAATTTTACAGGGCCGCCATCCAGAGGCGTGATCAGATCGATTTCAACCGTGATTCGAAGATCAGCAAGGAAGAGTACAATTCAAACAAGGCCTTGCCTTTCCTGAAGTTCTACTTCTAGGAGCGGACAGCATGGAACCGGGGACCGTGCACCCCTTGAAGTACCGGAATGAGAGAGCCCGTCTTCAGGGGACAGTCCGTCCTTCCCGATAACACCCGGCTCATCTCATGGCAGACAACATCCAACAGAAGAACATCTGGAGCGCGCTCAAGGAACCCTTCTTCCGGACGCTGTGGATAGCCAATATGGTGTCTCTCGTCGGGTCATGGATGCATGAAACGGGCACGGCGTGGCTCATGACGTCAATGACGGTATCTCCTTTCATGGTCGCCATGCTGCAGACTTCCATGACCCTCCCGTTCTTTCTCCTTGCCCTGCCAGCCGGCGCCCTTGCCGACATAATCAACAGGCGGAAACTGCTGGTCGCCGCGCAGTTCGTCATGCTCTGTGCCGCCCTGGTCCTCGCTGTCCTGACGTTGGCCCGGGTCGTAACTCCCGTTACGATCCTCGTCCTCACCTTCGCCCTCGGGGTGGCGGCAGCCGTCAATGCCCCCACCTGGCAATCGATCATCCCCGAACTCGTCTCGCGCGAGCATCTCCAGTCGGCCGTCACCCTGGGTTCGGTCGCCTTCAACGTCGCGCGTGTCGCCGGCCCGGTCCTGGGGGGCCTCCTTCTAGCCCTCCTGGGTCCCGCCTCCGTCTTCTTCGTCAACGCGCTGTCATTCATGGGAGTGATCTTCGCCCTGCTGCGCTGGAGGTACGGACCTCGGGAACAGACTCTGCCGGCGGAACGCTTCTCGGGGGCCATACGGACCGGGGTCCGGTACGTGAGGAACGTTCCCCAGGTCAAGACGGTGCTCCTGCGCATGGGCATCTTTTCCTTTTTCGGGAGTTCTCTGTGGACCTTTCTCCCCATAATAGCCCGTGTCCGTCTCGACCTTAAGCCTTCAGGCTTCGGTCTGCTCCTCTGCTTCTTCGGTATAGGGGGCCTCCTTGGGGCCCTCCTTCTTCCCCGCGCCGGCCAGATGCTGAAATTCAAGTCCCTGGCCAACGCCGCCACCCTTCTCTTTGCCGCCTCGATCGGCGTTCTTTCCTTTTCGGGGACATTCCATCTCACGGGCGCCGCCCTTCTGGCCGGCGGCATCGCGTGGCTTGCGCTCATCTCCACCTACAACACGGCGATCCTCTCCATCATTCCTTCCTGGGTAAGGGGCCGCGTCATGTCCGTATTCATGCTCGTCTTCTTCGGTCCCTTTGCCATCGGCAGCACCCTCTGGGGATTCCTGGCGTCCTGGATCGGTATCACCGAGACCCTTGTCTTCACCTCCCTCGCGACGGCAGCGGGGCTTCTCGTTACGGTCCAAAGAGGCCTTTCGGAGCCGCACGGGGTGGACCTTACGCCATCGGAATACTGGCCGCAGTTTCCGTCCGAGATGGAATCGGACATACACGGGGGCCCGATCCTCGTCGTTGCCGAGTACTCCATCGACCCGAACCATCTCAATGCTTTTCTTGCCGCCATGGGCTCTCTGAAAACAATACGGATGCGCGACGGCGCCTTCCGCTGGAACCTCTTCAGGCAAGCAGGCTCGGACTACCGCTTCATCGAGTCCTTCATCGTCCAATCCTGGGCCGAGTACATGCGGCAACAGGAACGTTTCACGGTCTCCGATGGTGGCATCGTCGACACGGTCCGCTCCTGTCAGAAGGAAGGCGAATCCGTCACAGTCCGCCATTTCGTAGCCCAACCGGTGAGAAGAGAGAAGTAGGCAGGTCGCAGGTCGCAGGTCGCAGGTCGCAGGTCGCAGGTCGCAGGTCGCCAAGGAAAATGCCGGGAAGGGAACAAGCTGTCCACACAATTGCTGACTAGCTCACGTAATTGTTGGGCAGGACGGCGAATTCCCTTGTTGGCTTTGGACCTGTGACCTGAGACCTGTGACCTGCGACGATCTTCTATTCCTTGTAATAGAGGAGCTCCCGCGCGTGGGGTGCGACGGCCTCGACGAAACCGTCCTGCTGTTCCCAATCCATCGGTTTGAAGGAACGGGCGAAGTAGACGTTCTGTTCGAGTTGCTCCAGGTCGTCGCAACCGATGATGGCGGTGGCGATGGGTTGAGAAAGAGCGTAACGGAAGAAGGTCTCCATCGACGTGTAGAACGCGAGTTTGGACGTGAAACCCCGCACGTATATCTTCATACCGATGATACCCACATCCTGCCGCTCCGTCAGAGGAAGCATCTCCTCAAGAAAGCTCCTCTGCGAGGCCTCGGCGGGATTGACGGGGAGAAGCACGGTATCGAAATCGAAACGCCTGAGACATTCCCCGATAACCAACGGGCTCTGATGGCCGGTGACGCCGATGAACCGGGCGAGGCCCTTTTCCCTCGCTTCCGCGAAAGCATCGATGGCACCCCCCACGGCGAAGATCCCTTCCACGTCCTCGATCGTCCTGACATCGTGTATCTGCCAGAGGTCCAGGTGGTCCGTCTTCAGGTTGCGCAGGGTCTCGTGAAGATGCTCGAGAGCACCTTCCCTCGTCCTTGCGTGTGACTTGCCCGCGAGAAAGATGTCCCTCCTGCGCTCCCTGAGCGCTTTGCCGTAATATTCCTCGCTGCCGTCGTAGGCTCGGGCGCATTCGAAATAGTTGATGCCCAGGTCGAGCGCCTTGTTGATGAGAGTGTACGCCTCTTTGTCCCGTCCATGGGAACGAAGAAGACCCTCTCCGCCAAGGCCCATTATGGTCACCTCGGCACCCGTTCTGCCAAGTTTGCGTTTATCCACTGTGCGATACCTTTCGGTGGTATTTAATCTTTGTCGGTCTTGAAAACGGCCCCGCCGGCGGCGCCGGTGACCATCCCGGCGTACCGGGCCATGTAGCCTTCCGTGATCTTCGGCCTCGGCTTCCTCCAGGCTTTCCTTCGCTTCTCGAGCTCGCTCTTCCCCACCTTGAGATCGATGGTCTTCTTCACGAGGTCTATCTCGATGATGTCGCCGTCCTTGACGAGGGCGATAGGCCCGCCTTCCGCCGCTTCCGGTGACACGTGCCCGATACACAGGCCCCGCGTACCCCCCGAGAACCGTCCGTCCGTGATCAGGGCACAGACGGTATCGAGCCCTCTTCCCGCCAGGATGCTCGTCGGAGTCAGCATCTCCCTCATCCCCGGTCCGCCCTTCGGTCCTTCATAACGGATGATGACGGCGTCGCCGGCCCATATCTTGCCTTCCATGATGGCTTTGCCGGCTTCCTCCTCGCTGGCGAACACCCGGGCCTTTCCTTCGAAATGCCAGATGCTCTCGCTCACCCCGATCCGCTTCACTATCGACCCCTGGGGCGCGAGAGAACCGGTGAGCACGGCAAGGCCGCCCTTCTCGTGATAGGCGTTCTCGATGGTCCGGATCACGTCGCGATCCGTGGCGTCGGCGCCCTTGAGAACGTCGGAGACCTTCCTTCCCGATACCGTGAGGCAGGACTTCTTGATGAGGTTCCTGCGTGACAGCTCTTTCATTATCGCGAATACACCGCCCGCCTCGTTGAGGTCCTCCAGGTGGTGGGGCCCCGCCGGGCTCATGTTACAGATATGCGGGACTTTCTCCGACATCGTGTCGAAGAGGGTGAGGGCTAGATCGATCCCTCCCTCATGGGCAATGGCGGGAAGGTGCAGGGCCGTATTCGATGAACCCCCGAATGCCATATCCACTGAAATGGCGTTCCTGAAGGCGTCGAGGGTCATGATATCCCTCGGCTTCAGGCCCTTCCTGACGAGGTCCACGATGGCCATGCCCGTTTCCTTGGCAAGCCGTATCCTAGCCGCATGAACAGCGGGTATCGTCCCATTTCCCTTGAGGGCTATCCCCAGGGCCTCGGAGAGGCAATTCATCGAATTCGCCGTGAACATGCCGCTGCAGGACCCCGCGCCGGGACAGGCGCACTCCTCGAGCATGGCAAGCTCCTTTGCCTCCATGAGGCCGCCCGCGACCTTGCCCACCCCTTCGAACACGGATATGAGGTCCACCGGTTTCCCCTTGAAACGCCCCGCCAGCATCGGCCCACCGCTCACCATAATGCTTGGGATGTTGAGACGCATGGCGGCCATCATCATTCCCGGGATTATCTTGTCGCAGTTCGGGATCAACACAAGTCCATCGAAAGGGTACGCCTTGGCCATGACCTCGACAGAATCACAGATAAGCTCGCGTGACCCAAGAGAGTACTTCATCCCCTCATGATTCATCGCGATTCCGTCGCAGACGCCTATCGTCGAGAACTCCATCGGCGTTCCGCCGGCCATCCTGATGCCGTCCTTCACTGCCTGCGCTATTCTTCCGAGATGTATGTGCCCCGGAATGACCTCGTTGGCGGAACTGGCGATGCCGATGATGGGCCTGTCGAGTTCCTCCTTCAGGTATCCCATGGCTCCGAAAAGGCTCCTGTGCGGTGCCTTCTGCAGACCTTTCTTCATTCTGTCCGACCTCATGAAGCCTCCCCTTCGACAAAATAATATCGCTGCCTCGCACAAGGGTCAGCGATTGGTGCTGAGAATATACAAGGTTATTACAGAGGACGCCACTTTGCAACAGAATACTGCCGCAGGGAGCCGCGTCCGGTGAGGTGACAGCTGGCCCGGACACCCGCGGCGCCGCTGTTTTCGCTCTGGTGTCTCCCACTGTCCCCGATCCCGCCCGGCGCCGGGTTCACAGAAGATCGGGTTTCGCCCCCGTTTCACTGTATCGGAAATAATCGTTCACTATGCGTCCGTGATCGAAAGCTATGTCCGGCGGCAGGTCGGTGGACGTGTAGACGGCGGCCCTCCGGGCATCATCACGGCCTTCCAGGGTCCCCGTCCCTTCCCCGATAAAGACAACGGATACCGTATGGAACCTGGGGTCGCGGTTCGGGTCTGAATAAACGTGGAATTGTTCGATGAGTCTGACGTCGAGAGACGTCTCTTCCCGGGCCTCTCTCACGGCCGCCTCCTCCACGGATTCACCGACATCCACGAACCCCCCCGGCAGGGCCCAGCCCGCAGGCGGGTTCTTGCGTTCGATGAGAACGATCCCGCCCTTGAACCGGATGATAATATCCACGGTCAGAAGCGGGGTTTTCAGCGTATGCGCCACAGGCAACCTCCTTCACCTCTCCTTTCGCGATAGGTGTTTACAAAGGCCACCCCATGTGGTAATCATCATGCACACATGGACTTCGACCTCATAATCGACAGCCACGCGCACTGGGGCCCATCCTCGTCCATGGGCATAGATGTGACCACCGGTGAGCTCCTGCGCCAGCAAAAGGAATCAGGCGTCGACTACGTTATTATCATACCCTTCCCGTCCACAGCAATCGAAAACAACGCCATCAACGTCCGCATCCTCGATGAATCCCGACGTGTCGACAGCTTCCTCCCTTATCACTACGTCAGGGAGAACTACGACACGGACGGCTTCGACCCTATCCCCAATGCTTACTTCGGCGGCAAATGGCACTGGATGCGAGGCTGGCAGGACTCCGCCTCCAACTATAGCGTCCTCGACGACCCCGCTCTGCCGGGGCTCGTGGACAAGATCCGCAATACCGGCAAGCCCGTCATATTCGAAGAGGAGCTGAGATTCACGAAAACCTTTGCAGACATGTTCCCGGATGTCACTCTCATCATCCCCCACCTCGGTCTCCTCGGCGGCTACCCTCTCGATTTCCTGAAGGCATTCAAGAACAGCGAACACATATACTTCGATACCGCCCTCGGCTCAAAGGACATGATCTTCGAATTCGTTAAGACCATAGGTCCCGAACGCGTTCTCTTCGGTTCCGACGTTCCTTTCGGCACGATGAAGAGCGAACTGTCAAAGGTCGCCGGGCTCTCTCTCGGCCAAGGGGACAAGGAACTCATCCTCTCGGGAAACGTCATCAGACTGGCCGCCCTTCCCCTGCCTAAATCCTAATCCTTTTCTCATGTTATGATATTTGTGAAATAATGAATTGACAATATCTTAGCCAAAAACAATAATATCCTACAAAGTCACAATTTAAATTGGTGAATCTCGGACCGGCAGTATCATCACCACTACGAAAGGGGGTAATTATGAAGTTCGATGAGTTCGTGGATGGAAACAGGGGCATCAAAAGACGTGACTTTCTCAAACTGACCTCGGCGGTCGGCGGAGCCGTCCTGCTCGGCGGAGCCGGTAAGGTCCTGGCACAGTCAAGGAAGAGGATCTCCATCGCCACGGGAGGGATGGGAGGCGTGTACTTCGTCATTGGCGGGGGCATAGCCAGCATCCTCACAAAGTACGCGGGAGTCGAAGCGGCCGCCGAAGTGACGGCCGCTTCTGTCGATAACTGCAAGCTCATAGCCGCGAAGAAGTCCGACCTGGGTCTCATCATGGGCGATACGGGTTACGACGCCTTCAAGGGAACGGGCATTTTCAAGGGTCGCGCCCTTCCCATTCGCGTTCTCACTGTCCTGTATCCTAATCTGACGCACCTCGTCACTCTGGAAGGCAAAGGGATATCCAAGGTCGCCGACCTCAAGGGCAAGAGGGTCTCCACGGGCGCCCCGGGAAGCGGAACGGAAGTCATAGCGCTGCGCGTTCTCGAAGCTGCCGGCCTCAACCACGAGAAAGACATACGGAAGGACAGGCTTGGGGCTTCCGAATCGGCCGGAGCATTGAAGGACGGCAAGATAGACGCTTATGTCTGGTCCGGGGGCGTTCCCACCGCGTCCGTCCTCGACCTTGCGGCATCTCCCGGAGTCAAGATTTCCCTCATCGGTCACGAAGATCTGATTCCCAAGATGACCGCCAAGTACGGCCCCATCTATTACAGGTCCGTGATACCGAAAAAGGTGTATACGGGAATGACCCAGGACACACCTGTATCGACGGTGGCGAACATCCTCGTCTGCCACAAGGACATGGATGCCCAGCTGGCCTACAACGTCATGAAAGGCGTATTCGAACACCTCAAGGAGTTGGCCGCAATTCACAAGGAAGCACTTCACATAAACCTGAAGGACGGGGCATCGGCACAGTCCATACCCTATCATCCAGGCGCACAGAAATTCTTCAAGGAAAAAGGATTCAACGTACCGGTTTAGCGCTTGGCGACCGAGGGAGTGGCGCCACCCCCTCGGTCGCTTCCCATGCGCATCCATGCTTCTTCCCTCAAGATGCGCGGCTGATGTCATGTTAACCGGCATCTGTGCTCGAGCAGAAGGGATCGGACCAATGACCGATCAGGCAAGAACCAACAGGATTCTCGCAGGTATCCTGAAAAGCACGCTCGGAGGCGCTAATGGAAAACAACGATAAGGAATCGACCACCACATCGACGGACCTCACCGAAGAACAGAAGAAGAAGATCGAAGAGATCATCGAACAGGAGGAGGGGGTAACCAGAAAGGTAACTGGGTTCTGGGACATTGTGATAACCGCCCTGGCGATCATCATGTCGCTCTTCGCGATCTACTCCACCATAGTGCCCGTCACCACCCAGATCCTACGGGGTGTCCATGTGGCACTGCTTCTCGCTTTGTCATTCCTTTACTACCCGCTGTCGAAGCGGTTCAGGGGAAGGATAACTCTTTTCGATGTCGTACTGTCCCTGCTTGGCCTGGCCTGTATCGGGTACATGCTCCTGGACTTCGACGACTTCATCTACCGGGCGGTAACACCCGAGAGATGGGACATGATCTTCGGGGTCATCTTCATTCTCCTCATCCTCGAGGCGACGCGAAGGTCCTCCGGTTGGATCATGCCCGTGACATGCCTGGTGTTTCTCGTGTACGCCTACGTCGGACCCTGGCTTCCCTCTCCGTGGACCCACCGGGGATACGACATCGAACGGATCGTGGGACACATGTACATGACGCTGGAAGGGATCTTCGGCGTTCCCATAGATGTCTCCTCGACTATCATCATCATGTTCTGCATATTCGGGGCGTTCCTGTCGGTTTCGGGGGCGGGGAAGTTCTTCGTCGATTTTGCTTTCTCGGCGATGGGAAGAAAACCGACGGCTGCCGGTCGCTCCGTTATCGCGACCTCGTACCTGCTCGCCATGGCCTCAGGCTCCGGGGTTGCGAATACCGTCGCCATCGGCTCGGTCGCCTATCCCATGCTAAGAAAAGCCGGATACGACAAGAACAACGCGGGAGGGTTCCTTGCGGCAGGCGGCATGGGGGCCATAACGACGCCACCCGTCATGGGCGCCGCGGCATTCCTCATAGCGGAGTTTTTGAGAATCAGCTACATCGATGTCATACTCCTCGCGCTCATCCCCGCGGCCCTCTACTACTGGGGGCTGCTTACCATGGTCGAACTGGACGCCAAGAAATTTGGATTGAAGGCCGTTCAGATAGACAAGAGATATACTCTCTGGCAGCTCACAAAGCTGTACGGCTTCCACTTTTTCTCTCTCATTGCCATTGTGGCCTTCCTGGTCAAGGGATTCACGCCCCAGGTCGCGGTCCTTGCGGCGATCATAACCTGTTTTCTCGCATGCTTCATTCGCAAGGATACCAGGTTCACGCTCAAGAAACTCATCGCCGCATTGCGTGAAGGTTCCGTCACCGTGCTCAATGTTGCCGCCATATGTGCCGCCGCAGGGATAATCGTCGGTATAGTCAGTCTCACTGGTCTCGGCCTTAAGCTCTCCACCATCATCATAGGCTATGCCGGAGGGAACCTTCTGGTGACGGCCGTTTTTGCGGCTGTCCTTCTCTGGGTCATCGGCCTTGCCGTCCCTATAACGG
>JAAYAK010000201.1 GCA_012719415.1 Syntrophorhabdus sp. | reverse complement strand
TCGCCCTCGCCGCCTCCAATTTCGGGGACACAATACTAAAATAGTTTCTTGACAAGGGCGTCGAGGCCGTATTGTCGCGCGTGCGCGGATAATTCAGTATTGTGTCCTGAATGGCACTTACTTAAGGGGTTCCTCACAAGAATCTGTGCACCATTTCAGGCTCAGGAAGTTCTCCCAAGCAGTGGTATAAGGCCATGATGTAGTACGTGGCGGTGCGGAATCCGTAACAGCGATGGCTGACGACCTTGGCCTTGTTGTTCATTCCCTCGACGGCCCCATTGTCGATGCGGAGCTCGAAATAGTTGAGCACGTCTTCGAAATGGTTTTTCATCGTCCAGGCGAAGTCGCGCATGGGCTTAAGCCGGGAATGCGTTGCCCACCAGAACCATTTCTTGAGAAACTTGCGGGCTCCGGCCTTGGTGCTGTAATTCCAGAACTCGCGAAAGCTTTCCTTGAGCAGGTAGGCCCGGTTGCTGCGCAAGTTCAATCGCTCGAGATGGCCAAGTCGGGCGCGCTGTTTGTCAGTGAGGTTCTCCGGGTTTTTCAACCAGATGTAACGCGTCTTCTTGAGCAATTCGGGGTTGGTCTTGCGCAGTTCGTGTGCCTCGTCGCGCCGCACCTGGTCGACTGCCTGCAAGAGTTTCTGCACGACGTGGAACTTGTCAAAGACGAGCACGGCATCGGGCAACCGCAGTTTGATCATATCGATGTACGGCTGCCACATATCGCAGCAGACCCCCTTTATTCGACCTTCCAAAGCGTTGCCGTGTTCGTCGAAGAAGCGCTTCAGGGTTTCCAGGCTGCGGCCTTCGCCTGACCAGATGAGACGCTTCTGTTTCAGGTCGTAGACGTTGGTGACGTAGACGTGGCCCTTGCGGCGCGAGATTTCGTCGATCCCAATGTAGAGCACGCCACCCAGGTCTCGGTGAGCCAGCCCGTACGACACCGCCTGTCGCACCGCCGTTGCCACCGTGTTCCAATGGACCCCGAACAGCTTGCCCACTTGCTCCCAGGGCAGCAGCTTGCACCATGACGATAATAGCCAGATAAGCCCCTGCGACAGACGGCATTTTCCCTGGCTCCACGGAATCTCTTCCACCAGAATCCTGCCGCAGGATCCGCAACGCACGCGGGTCGGCGCGTAACGTAATGTTACCGGAATTCCCCACAACGGCACATGCCGCCAATCGCGGGAAGCCAACCGGTCCCGCACTCGGCTCAACGTCCCGCACGTGCCGCAGGGCTGCCGCCAACCAGCCCGCACATCCAGTTCCACAATCAATCCTCCGCCCTCTTCAAACACCCGCTTCACCATATGCCGCTTGACTCCCAGCGTCTGTCGAACGATACTCTCTACAAGTATGTGCCTTGCCTCGTGAAACCAAAGCCTTGGAGAACTCTGGAAATACACGACTTGGTACATGCTTGTCCATCTCAAAGCTGCACAGATTCGTGCGACGAACCAACCAACTGGACATTGTCGGGACCGGCAAAGAGGAGAAATTAAGAAAGCTACTGGAAGCGCTCGCAGATTATTCGGCAGAAGTCCGGTAGGTAGTCACTGGAGCAGGAGTACAACGACTATGGACACAATGCTGCACGGTCATCTTCACTATCGTTGTGCGATTGATTTGGAGTCACTTCATGAGAACCGTAACGACTGGCAGGACCTCGTCAAAAGGGTACGCTCCTGGGTGGCAGCGGTTGCCGGAGTTGATGAACGAGAGTTGGCCAAGCCGTGGTTCTATTTAGGAGATCATTGGGGAGCTGGGTGCCCGTCAGCTTTTTCCTTAGAAACGTGTCAAGCAGGGTGCGCTCCAGAAAGCGATGTGCCGATAAATTGGGCGTGCCGAATCGAGCATCCGTGTCGTCAGCACAAGAGCTGCCGCTGGCGCACAGACATCACCATCACAACGGTCTCTTCCAAGTTATTCCGACTTGTACTTATCAACCAGCGATTTGTGCGCTCCAACTACGTGGGGGAAGAGCCTGCGGCACCTGATCCCTCCGTACCTAACTTCATTCAGATCCTTCTTAAGGCCAAATCGTGGAAGTGCAGTGCTGGGTCGGAAAGCCTTAATCCGAAACCAGTGATTGCCAGAGTCGGATGTTTCGATCTCGTCAAGAAGACGCTTCAAGACTCTGATCGAGGATGTCCGATTGTGTACGTATCCAGGGATTTCGAGACCAAGGAACCCCTCATCGACGCTTCTTTTTTGGCGCGATATTTGGCCGGTACGGCTGTTGTTTATGTGGCAGAGAACAGCGAGGCAGACAAGGAGACTGAAGCGCTGTTTCAGAAGGATTTCCGCTGTTGGGGCGGTATGGTGCGCGTGTATCAGCCGCGGGTGGACTTCAGCGACCCGCGTGACGCACGACGCCACAGGTTCTTCACAACCAAGATGATTCAGGAACTTGGCAGCGACGAGGTGATGCTGCAAATTGTGCGGGCTTGTTGTCGCCGAGCCTACCTTCTACGGCCCGGAGATATTGCCTCTGTCGAGGACGTTTATGCAAAAAAGCGCATGGAGCGTCTGAGGGAGCTGGCTGGCGAGCGACAAGTCGAGGATACCGAACTCAATAAACTCATAGAGTCGGTACAAGAGGACAATGACAAGTATCAGAAGGAGATAGAACACCTTCGGCAGGAAGTCGAGTTCCTGACTGGCCAGGTGGCAGAACGAGATGACCGATTACGTGCAAAGGAGCACGAATTCGAAGCCTATCAACAGGCCACACAAGACGCTTACGCGCGCCGCGATGAGCTTGAAACACGATGCCAGGCCCTCGCGGCCTTGAAAGAACTCCCCCGTGACCTATTGGGTGCGCTCAAACTCATTGGAAGACTGCACGCCGGAAGGGTGGTGGTGCTTGATGATGCGTTGAAATCCGCGGAGACAGCAAACTTTGAGGTTCGATCTTTGCCTGATGCCTGGGAGTGTCTCTGGGGGATGGCTACGGTGCTTTACGACTTGTTCTTTTTGCCGGACCAACCACAAAACAAAGAGAGTGCCTTTAAAGACGCCACAGGATTCGAATTGACTCTGAGTGAAGGACGCCAGACGAATAGGGACCGCAGATTCGCGAAGATGAGGACGCGGCAGTTCAATGGCAAAACCATCGACATAACCCCGCATGTGAAGTCTGGCAATAAGCCTCCCAAATGTCTGCGAGTGCATTTCTACGTCGACCACGAAAGTAAACGTCTTGTAATTGGCCATTGCGGAGACCATTTGGATACGTACACAACGCGGAAACGTTAAACGACGCAACTGGGCCATAGGAGTCATCATGGGCGATATCAAGCTATTCCGGATTGGCAAGACCAAGGTGCAGCAGCTTGGGGGGAAGTCGCTGGCATTGGAGCGGTCGCTGCAGACGATGATCGAGAAGCATCTGGAGGAGTTGCTGGGAGTGCGCTTCCTGGCGACGGAGTATTCGACGGGGAAGACGCACCGGGGTCGCATCGATACGCTGGGCATCGATGAGAACGGATGCCCGGTGATCATCGAGTACAAGCGAGCCACCAACGAGAACGTCATCAACCAAGGGCTGTTTTACCTGGACTGGTTGATGGACCACAAGGCCGATTTCAGAATCCTGGTGCAGGAGACCATAGGCAAGAAAGCTTCAGAGAACATCGAGTGGAGTAACCCGCGGTTGTTGTGCATCGCCGGGGATTTCACCAAGTACGACGAACACGCCGTGCAGCAGATCAACCGCAACATTGAGTTGATTCGGTACGTGCGGTATCCCGAGGACCTCTTCCTGCTCGAACTGGTTAACGCAGTGCAGGCGGGGCGGGCCGCAGAGGCGCCGAGCGCGGTTGTTGCCGGGCACACGTACAAGACCGTCGCACAGCACATTGACGACGCACCGGAATCGCTGAAGGACCTCTTTGAGGAGTTAAAGCAGATGCTCTTGTCGTTTGGAGACGATGTACAGGTGAGTATCCTGAAGTTCTACGTGTCGTTCAAGCGGATCAAGAACTTTGCATGCGTGGAGTTGCGGCCAAAAGACCACTCCATTCTCGCGCACCTGAATCTGTCGCCAGCAGACGTGAAACTGGAGAAAGACTTCACCCGCGACGTCAGCAAAATCGGCCATTACGGCACTGGCGACCTCGAAGTCCGTATCCATTCCAAGGACGACCTGGAAAGAGCCCGGACGCTGTTCGAGAAGTCCTACGAAGCGAGTTGACGCGACAACGCATGAGGAAGGAGTCTGGCATGCCAAGAGCGGGCAAAGGGCAAGCGGCAAAGTACCCCATGTACAACAAAGGCGAAAATGCCGAGCGGGCGCGGCGTAGCCTTCCTATCCTTGTACGCCAGGTCAAGGCGGGGCAGGGAATCAATTATGGACAGTCTTTGAACGAACTTGGCATGTATCTGAGTCTGCAACGATGTTCAGCGGGAGTTTGCCCTCGCGGCACGAATGCACACGCTCATACACAGATTTGCGCTCTGGAAATTCGTATTAAGGCGCAGAGAGGGGTACCGCATGGCAGTTGACGATATTGGCACACTCAAGACGGAACTTCCCGAAGTTTTCGGCCACGGCGTGTTGCCTCCCGACTGGGAGGATGAGTGGATTCTCGTGCCCGTTAATCAACCGGATGCATTCCCTGAGATCGAGAGCAAAGTGCTTTCGGACTTCGAGGATGCCCTTATCGATGAAAGACAGTTATCTTGCGATCTCGTGCCCTTGCAGGCGCCTCTTGCTCTCCCTGATATCTCCATTATTGACACGGCCGATGAGCTATTCGCTCACGGTCAGGCGTCATTTCCAGGCGCGCCCAATCACGATTGGAAGAAGGGAGGCTATCTTCCGCCGGATGCGTGTGCGTTTTATTTGCCCTTTCATTACTTCTATCCCGAGTACTGGGGCATCTATCTCGTACCTGAAAGGGTGGAGGAACTGGCGCGGCTTTTTGTCGAGCTTTCTCATGGGAAACTCACGCTCTGCGAGGCGCTTCGCGTCTCTCGGCTGTTCCTCTACGGGCATGAATTCTACCATCACCGCTTCGAGTCATTTGCCACGCGCCTTGAAGTCACCCATCGACAACCGTTGTACAAGACCGGGTTCGAGACTGCCTACAGACAGGCAATGCAGGAGAAGAGTTGTCCTGAGGAGGTTCTGGCCTGCGCCCACGGCTTCAGGATTGCCAAGCATAAGGCACCCAAAGACAAGAAGGCTGCTGTTGTGGCCGCTTTGAAGACCTACCTTGATGGCCTCGGTGCACCGTATGAGAACGCGACCAAGTACTTCACTGACAAGCCGTTTGCCACGTGCGAAAATGGGTGGCAGGAGACCTGCCACCGTAACGCATTGGAGTCCCGCGAGAAGGGCTCAGGACTTTGGTCTTGCTTCTCACAGGGCACCCGCGGCATTGGCGATATACGGAGCCGTGTTGTCTACCTCGTTCATCGGGGCTCAAGATTCGCTCAACGCATTCCCCACGATATGCGCGCCCTTCGCTATCGTGAAGTCGCCAAGAAGCTTCGCGACTTGGCGGGTTGCGAGATTGTGCGCGATGGAAAGGGGAGTCATGCAGTCTGGCGGGGCCCTAATGGCAAGACCTTCCCGGTGCCCCGTCACCCTGGCGATCTGTGCGGGGGGACACTGAGCAAGATCATCAAGCAAGCAGGGCTGGAGATGCCATTGTCCGAGTTCGTGCGGGCCTAGATGTAAGTCAAAGTGTGAAGGCGTCAGTGTGGCGTTCGTTGGCTATCCCGTGCGTATTCCGAGCCAGTCCGCCCACCCATTCCGAGGGAATCCGGCCACGTTGGCGATGGATGCTGCCGAAGGAGCCTTGGCGCCGCGGGATAGTCCATTCCAACAGGGCCATGCTCTACCGTTTGGGGTTTTCGGGAACCAGCAGGTAGTCCACGCCGGGGAAGAGATTGTCCATTCGTGAGATATTGCCGATCCTCACAAGTCTTTGCGCGCTTGTACGTATGCATTCTCGGGACCCACAGCACCCCATTCCTGCACGTCAAACAGCCGCC
>JAAYAK010000200.1 GCA_012719415.1 Syntrophorhabdus sp. | reverse complement strand
TCCCGGTCCGTCCCGGTGATCACCTCCGTGCTCCCTCCCCCGATATCGATTATGGTCATCCCCGACGCCCGCACGACATTGTCGTCACGAACGGAGAGATAGGTGTAGCGAGCCTCGTCCCGGGCGCTTATGATCTCGACATCGAAACCGAAGGCATCCCGCACGGATGCCAGGAACTCGCCACTGTTCGCGGCCTCCCTCAACGCTGCGGTGCCCACGCAGAATAGGTGCCGAACATCATGTGACGCCGCGATGGCGACATAGCGTCCGAGTCCTTCCATCGTTCGGAGCATAGCCGGACCGCTCAGGCGGCCGGAGTTTGCGAGGCCCTCCCCGAGCCTCACGATGGTAGACATATCGATAACGTCGCGGAACACCCTGTTCTCATCGTCCCTGTCGACGACGACGAGAAGGACCGTATTCGTACCGATGTCAATGGCGGCACATTTCATTTGACATCCTCACGAGAAACCCCATAAGATACGGCTCATGGAACCGGGCGGCCTGTCAGCGATGAATGTAAGCGGTCTTGCCGCCTTCATGTCGGGGTTCCTGTCATTCTTCACGCCCTGCATCCTTCCCCTTGTCCCCTCGTACCTCATCTATATCAGCGGGATAACGGTCGGTGATGTAGCCGCTCCGACGAAGGAACACAGGAGAAGGGTATTTTTTCATTCCCTCAGTTTCATCCTCGGCTTCTCTTTCGTCTTCGTGGCCCTCGGGGTCTCCACGTCGTTGCTGGGCGGTTTCTTCGCCGAGTACCAGGCATACATCATACGCCTCGGCGGGATCATTCTCATCCTCCTCGGCCTCTTCTACCTCGATATCATAAAGATATCTTTCTTCAACCGCCAGTACATGATGCAACTCGAACAGAAACCCGTCGGTCTCGCCGGCTCCTTCGTGGTCGGCCTGACCTTCTCCCTGGGCTGGACGCCCTGTGTCGGCCCGGCACTCTCTTCGATCCTCATCGTGGCGTCCATGGCCGGGAAAACCTCCCATGGGACCTACCTGCTTTCGCTCTATTCTCTCGGACTGGCGATACCCTTTGTCGTCTCCTCGCTCCTCTTCGACAAACTGTTCATTCTCTTGAAGAGGTTCGGCTTCATCGCGCAATACGCCGTGAAGGTGCTCGGAGCGCTTCTCATCCTCCTCGGCCTTCTTATGGTCAGTTCCTATTACATGACGCTCAATCTCTGGATAGGGACGTTGCTTCCGTCGGGGGTGTGAACCTGAACCTCGAGGCCCGGGATGACGAAACGGTTACAGGTCAAGCTCCTGAAACTCGTTCTGGAACCGTTCCCTGAACTTCTTTATGACCCTGCTCTCGATCTGCCTCGCCCTCTCTCGTGAGATCTTGAACTGCTGGCCTATCTCCTGGAGGGTCAGCGGTTCTTCCGCCATGATCCTCTGTTCGAAAATGAAGATCTCTTTCGGGTTGAGATCTTTCTTGAACTCCTTCACCCTCTGCGCGAGGATCTCCCGCTTCTCCTTGTCCGATACGACCTCCTCGACGTCATCTCCGCTCTTGATCATATCCATGACCGTATCGTCGCTCTCATCGTGAATGGGAGAATCCAGGGAAACGTCCGTGAAGGCCAGCCTCTTCTGCATTTCCTCTATCTCTTCTTCCTTCACGTCGAGGTTGCTCGCAAGGAGTGCCGGGGCCGGGAACATCCCCAGGGCCTCCAGTTTCTGCTTCTCCTTGTTGAGGCGGTAGAAGAGCTTTCTCTGGCTCTGTGTCGTCCCCACTTTGACGAGACTCCAGGAATCCATGATGTACTTCAGTATGTACGCCCGTATCCAGAACGACGCATAGGTGGAGAACTTGGTGCCCTTGTAGGGGTTGAACTTCTTCACGGCGTGAAGGAGGCCGACATTCCCCTCCTGGATGAGGTCGAGGACATTGAGGTAGGTGTTGTAGTACTCCAGCGAGATCTTCACCACCAGCTTGAGATTCGACATGACAAGTTTTTGCGCGGCATCCCTGTCCTTGTCCTCGAAGACCCTCCTTGCCACCTCGAACTCCTCCTCCCGCGTCAGGACGCTGTAGCGCGAAACCTCGGAGAGATACTTCCGTAAGGGGTCGAAGGTGGTGGGAAGCGAACTGTCTTCAGACCGCTCGCTCACCGGCCGTTTCTCGAGGATACTGTCGTCATCCATTGTGGCAAACCTCTAGTCGGCCCGTATCTGTATCAACTGGCCGACGATACTCACCGCTATCTCCTGCGGCGTTTCGGCACGGATGGAAAGACCGATGGGGGCATACACCCGGGAAACAACCTCATCGGAATAGCCTGACTCACGCATGAGGTCGAAGATGATCTGCACCTTTCTCCTGCTCCCGATCATACCGACATACCGGGCGTTCCTGGAAAGGGCGGCCCGCAGGACATCGGCGTCGTGAGAATGGCCCCGGGTGACGATGACGATGAACTCACGCCCTGTGAAGCTCAGAGAATCGAACGCCTCCACGAAGTCTCCTACCACGATCTCCGCCGCCTCGGGGAAACGTTCGGCGTTGGCGTATTCCGTCCTGTCATCGATGACGACCACGTTGAAATCGACCATGTTCGCCATCCGCGCAATGTATTGGGACACGTGCCCCGCCCCGAACACATACAACCTGGTGCGGTCGAAGAGAGGCTCGACGATGAACCTGCCCTCCCCGACGATCACGGGCCTTCTTTCACCGAAAAGGCCCAGGTGACCCGCAGCGCTACCCTCATCTATGGGATCTCCCGTGATCACGAGACCCTCTTCAATGAGGGTCTTCGTGAAAACACCGGTGGCCAGGGCGGTCACAACAACAGCCATTCCGCCCTTTCGCTCCAGCTCCGCAAGGCGGGCGTAGAGAGGTCTGTGCGCCTGCCCCACAGGCTCCAGGAGAACATCCACGTTCCCCCCGCAGAGCATGCCCTGTTCCGCAACGGTCCTGGAATCCATTCTCATGTGGAAGATGGAGGCCCTGTCCTCGCTCATCTTTCCTGCCGCTTCTTCCTGCACATAGCGTTCGAGCAATCCTCCGCCCACGGTCCCAAATGACCGTCCCGTCTCATCAATGAACATCTTCGCCCCGACATCGCGCGGCGCCGAGCCCGAGCGGCTGATAACCGTCGCAAGAACCCCCCGGCTGCCCGCTTCCAAATGTTCCCTGATGATCTGGAATATATTCATTTACAATCCCTGCGACATCCGGGGACGCGACCTCACGCCTGCCCGGGACCTCTGTTGTATTCGTGGAGGATCGCCTCCAGCACCCCGCCCCCGATCCCGCGAGCCTTGTCGGAGATGGTGTAGCAGTAATCCTTCTTCGCCCGAGGGTCCACATCACCCACCTTTTCAGCGATCTCGACGTCCATCTCGCGGATGAGACCCCTGAGCACCCCGTCGAAGGGAGCATAGACCGGCTCCTCCCCGACATAGAGAACGAGGTCGCCCTTCTTCACCTCATCGCCCATCCGGTGGACGTGTCTCACCCGCCCCGCCACGGGGGAGCGAAGAACCCTTTCCTTTCCCACGCCTTTCATCTCACCCGGCAGACCCGTGTACGGCTCGGCCATGCCATCATAGATCACCCGCCCGAGGTCATGTCCCCGGTTGCTCTCCACCACGACATGGACGTCCCGGGGGGCCACAAAACCGGGACCCACGCCTACTACAAAGGAGGCCTCGTCTCTTCTCGTTCCGAGATTCCTCTTGGCCATGATGGCGTCAATGACAACATCGGGAAAGAGCACGGCGATGCTTTTCCATTCGGGATCCACAACGACGGCGATCCGGCCCGCCCGCCAGACGGCATCCACCCGGGAGGCATCATCCACAAGCTGGCCCGTAACGCCCTCGACCTCCGCGACGCCATCATGGATGGCCTCGCAGAAGGAGACAAACCGCCGGACACACAGGGGCCTCGGCATATCGAGCATGACAATGCGCTGTATCCCCGCCCGGTAAAGCCTGTGGGCAATACCCGAGGCCATCTCACCGGCCCCCTTTATGATCACGGACAGTTCCGCGACACTATTCTTCTCAAGCGGCACTTCCTTCCACCTCCGCTGGCTGACACTCTCCGAACTCACCCTTTTTCGACCCTGTATCCCCGTCGTCTCAGGACCCTGAGGTCCTCCTCCGTATCGATATCGAAAAGGATGCCTTCGTCGCCTTCTATAAATAGCACATCTGTGCTGTGCTTTTCTATAACTTCGCGGAGACCCCTGTCGCCATCGAGGAGTTCCATCTCCTCCCTGTAAGGCCCGCATCGCATAAGGACCGGGTGACCTTTCATTCCCTCGTGGACGGGAACGATGATCCTCCTGTCCGTGTCGCGATACCCTTCGACCATGGCGGCCAGAAAAGCCTTCTTCACGAAAGGCTTGTCACCAAGATGAAAGAAGACTGCCTCCGCGCCCCCGATCCACGGCAGGACCGCCTTGATGGAACTCGACATTCCCTGCCGGTGGTTCTCATTCCGGACCACCCTCACGTTCAAGCCTGTGAGGGCCGCTTCAACGGGAGCGATATCGCTCCCGCCGACAACGATCACCTCACCAAGACCGGCCTCCACGAAAGGGGTGGCCGCCCTGCGGATGACGGGCTCCGAGTCTATCCTCAGGGTCAGTTTGTTGAAACCGAGCCTTTTCGATGAACCTGCGGCAAGTATCACGGAATAGATACCGGTCATAAGATGCGAGTCCCGTCAGTCGTCACCGTTCCTACCTTCTTTCATGGTTTTGCGCAGGCCCTCGATGAGGCTGTCGACATCGACACCGTGGACCTGGGCGCCCTGTTCGATGGTCTCGAAGAGGGCGGCCTCGCATCCGGCACAGCCCAGGCCGAACTCCTCGAATACACGTGCTGCCTGTGGAAACTTCGCAAGGACTTCCCGAATGGACGTCCTCTTGTCGATCATCCCTTCCCTCCGGTCCCTGTCTCGGAAATCACGCTGGTTCCGCTCTTCAAAAAACATCCGCGGAAAAGATGAATATATCGGTGTCCTTCGACTTCCATGCGTCTTTCGGGAGGCCCGCCTTGTAGCAGGTGTACTCAAGGAACTCGGTCCTGTCCCATTTCTGTTCCGTCGCCACCTGAGGCAGCAGCAGCCCCGAATGCACGCCCTTTTCTATGTACAGCCCGTGGACCCCGACCTCTATCTCGTTCACATCGTCGATCTTTCTCATCGGAGTCAGGACCGAGATCTCAAAATCGATGTCCTTCCACTCGTCGCTTGTGACAGGCTCGAACCTGGGATCGTTGAAGGCCGCCTGGATCGCCATCTCCTTCACCGTCTCGTAAAGAGGAAGATACCCTCTCACGTAGCCTATGCATCCCCGCAGGCTGCCGCAGTTCCTGATCGTCACAAAGGCGCCGCACTTCTCCTTCAGGGGTCCCGTCACCTCAACGGGAGTCGTTTCCTTCCCGAAGAGAACACCTTCGATCGTATCCTTGACGAGCGCCTTGAGCCTCTGTCTTTCTTCAGGCGAGAGCACCATTCAACCATCCCTTGTGATCATTTCTCAAAGAATATCGCCGACACGTATCCCACAACGCCGCTGCGGTCCCCCGATACATCACCCGAATTGGCATATTTCAGGACCCTGCCCGCCTCGGCCCCAAGTTTCCGGGCCGTCATCATGGCGGTGATCATCGGTCCGGCGCCACATGCCTGTGCTTTCTCGGAGCGCGTGTCCCTGATCATTGCCGCGATATCGAAGTTTTTGAGGTGCTCCACCGTCACGGCATCGATCTTCACGGCCGAGGCATAGGGATAATAATGGGAGAGGTCCGTGCTCGCCACGATGAGATAGCTTAACGGGGAGGCGGAAACCATCTCCTTGAGGGCATCGGATGCCTTCTCGTACAGTTCCTCCGTCGCCGCCCCCATGATGAGCGGCAGGAGAAGAAGCTCCTTGAAGACGCACTGGAGGAAGGGCAATTGGACCTCCAGGGAGTGTTCCGACCTGTGGACATCCCTCCTGGCAACAAAGACATCTTTCGCCTCAAGGAGTTCCCCGGCCCCCCTCTCATCAATACCGATATCCCCGAGCGGTGTTCTGAAGCTACCCGTCTCCCACAGGGCAACGCCTTCGAAATATGCCCTGTGGCTCGGGGCGATGACGATGACGCTGTCGACAGGGAGTTTGGAAACAGCCTTGTAGGCGAAGGCCGCCACCTGTCCCGAATACACGTATCCGGCATGGGGACAGACT
>JAAYAK010000199.1 GCA_012719415.1 Syntrophorhabdus sp. | reverse complement strand
TGTGTCTCGAGGGAGTATATGTCCTGCAGGGCCTGATCGAACTCCCTGCTCACAACCTGCGACGAGATCCCATCCGGTATGGGACCTTGCATCAGGTCGTACAGGAAGATGTCCGCCCGCATCGTGTCGGTGCGATAGGAGATCCCGGTACCGAGACCTGCGTACAGGGGCTCGTAGTCGGTGGCCCTGACGAGCTTCAGGGTATTGACGGGATCGGGAAAAACGAGACCCGTTCTCTGATGCCGGTATGGTTCAGCCCGGGCGCTGCCGGCGGAAACGATGAGGACCGTGGCAAGAACCATCACGACGAGAGCCCGGACAGACGCCTTCTTCACCACCATCACGTCACCCCCCGGGAATAGAGTGGCAGGACACCCTCATACCCCGCCGTCCGCACTGCCGGGTTCGTTTTCCTGACTGAAACGGATGATCTCCCGCTTAAGGTGTTCAATGAAATCGTTGGGCCGTGCCACCAGTCTGAAGACGATGACCTTGCGGTTCGGTTGGATGAGCATGATCTTGCCGAAGTTGAGGATCACCCCCAGGGCCGGCTGGTGAAAATCCGCTCCCGCCAGTTGAGAATACGGGAACTCATAGAAACGTTTGAAGGGAAAACCGATCCTGATCGTCAGTTTCGACGCATGAACGGCAAACTCGGAGGCCCGCAGATTATGAATGGAGAATATGCCCCAGATGATGGCGAGGCCGATCATCACGAGCGCGGCCACGGGCTTCGCCCTGAGGGACAGCCCGCCCAGCACGAGAAGCATACCGGGCCCGAGAAGCGCGGCCCAGTGGACCGTTGTCCTGTAAAGAACGGGCTCAGCCTTGCCAGGCACGCTTTCCCTTTCCGTCATATCCTCTGTCCTTCTCTTACGAATTTGACAACAGAGTACACGATACCACAATCGGCCACGTTTTGCACCTTCTCTCCAAGTGTTCCCGCGTCACACGGGAACAACAGAGGTTGGTCCCCCCTCCGGACACCACGGCTCGACCCGGAGAAGCCTTCCCATCCTCATCGACACACCACCCCGCATAGCAGGGGGTAGGCGAGGAGACATAAGGGACCGAGGTGACAACTGAAGGACGCAACAACGGCGCCTGTCTCTGGCCGGCCCGCCATGGCCCACCTGGAACGAGCAAGCAACAGGAATGTGCGTGCAATACACACGATGGTTCTCATATCGACAGTCCTCGATATAGTAGGATCAGGTAGGTGTTACGGCAGATACCGCACAGACCGGGATTGCTCGCCCGTCGCTTTTACGTCCTCGACGCCCCGGGTCCTGCATCCGCAGGAAACAAGCCTTTCCCCGCACTTGGGACAACGTTCCATATAGCATCCCTCATGGTGGAACCCCCCCGGCATCACCCCGCACTTGGGACAACGTTCCGTTTCGTCCTTCGGATAGGGAACGCGGGGATGGGACTCCCCGTTGGGATAATCGACATATCCTCCGGCACAAGTGGTGGTCCTGGGATCGTGTATGTTCTTGCCGCACTGCCTGCAAAGGAGAACCTCGGTGGTCTCATGGAATTGGCTCGCCACCCCCTCCTGCACCGGCATTGCGACGGGTGGCGGAGTCTCCCCGGAAACCCCTCTTTCGGGGGCCGTCTTCGGGGGTGTTTCCTTCTTCGTCGCGGGACGTCGCTTCGGTACGGCTATGCTCCGCGTCCTCAGGAAGCTCGCGAGGTTCGTGGGCGACGTGTCGAGGATGCGTGCCAGAGAGGCTTTGCTCACGCCTTTCGACAGATACTCGATGATGAGATCCTTCCTGTCATCCAGTTTCGACGCGGAAAGACTCCCCTTCGGCCTGCCGAGGACGACGCCCTCTTTCCTTTTTTGCGCCAGGGCCCCCTTGATGCGCCGGGAGGAGACCTCCTTTTCCAGGAGGGCGAGCGTTGCGAAAAGGCCCGTGACGGCCTTTGACGAGCTGTCTCCCATGCCATTGAGGTCGAGGGCCTGCTTTGCCGCCATGAACCGCACTCCTCTTTCCAGGAGATGACCCGCCATGGAGATGACATCTGAAACGTCATCTCCCAGGACCGCAAGGTCCGACACGATGACTACGTCCCAACGGTCGACACCTGCGAAGAGCTCTTTCACACGGCGGGCCCGCTCCTTCCTCTCAGAGGGAAGATCCACGGTGATATAGTTGTCTACCCGGACGTTCTTCGCGGAGGCGTATTCTGCTATCAGGTTCCTCTGCGATCCCGCATCCTCACCCTGACCGGACATCATGAGATATGCTATGTTGGCCATTTTTCGTCCTGTACAGGAAAACCCTGGGAGCTGACCCGACGGCGAGCCCTGAACCACACGCCCCGTCTCTTTGCGGCACACATTAAATGATCAGACCCACCATATCGTACGTTCATAACGTCTGACAGAATCACCCCCGACATGTTACAGTATTCTTTTATCACACATTATTATATC
>JAAYAK010000198.1 GCA_012719415.1 Syntrophorhabdus sp. | reverse complement strand
ATGGAGGCCCTCGGGGTGCCGAGACGGGTGGTTTCCTTCGTCATCCCCACGGGGTACAGCTTCAACCTCGACGGCACCACCATCTATCTCTCTCTCGCATCGATCTTCGCGGCGCAGGCGGCCGGCGTTGACCTCAGCCTGTCGCAGCAGCTTCTCATAGGCTTTACCCTCATCTTTGCCAGCAAGGGCGCCGCCGGCGTCCCCAGGGCGTCCCTTGTGGTCCTTGCGGGCACCCTGGCATCATTCGGCCTGCCCGTCCAGGCCGTGGCGGTCATCCTTGGCGTGGATACGGTGATGGACATGGGACGAACGGCGGTCAACGTCACGGGCAACTGCCTTGCTACCGTTATCGTCGCGAAATGGGAAAAGGTATTCGACAGGAAGGACGAGGCCGCTGTTGGAGAAGGGCGGTCCCCGAATGACGACAAGACACTATCGGAGGCGTCAGCATGAGCATTGGAATGAGAAAGGAACATGACCTTCTTGGTGAGCGGGACGTTCCCGCCGACGCGTACTACGGTATCCAGACCCTGCGGGCGACGGAGAATTTCCGGATCACCGGCATCCCCCTGTCCAGCTATCCCACCTTCGTAAGCTCCCTGGCCTACGTGAAGAAGGCCGCGGCGCTCGCCAACGGTCAGCTCGGGCTCCTGCCCCCTGACGTGGCGGACGCGATAAGCCGGGCCTGCGACGATGTTCTCGACGGCAAACACAGGGAGCACTTCGTCGTCGACATGATACAGGGCGGGGCAGGCACATCCACCAACATGAACGCCAACGAGGTCATCGCCAACATTGCCCTCGAGAAGCTGGGATATGAAAAGGGGAGGTACGACATCGTCCACCCCAACAACCACGTCAACCTCTGCCAGTCGACGAATGACGTCTACCCGACGGCCATACGCCTGACCCTCATCCTTAAGATCAAGGACCTCGTGGAGGCGATCGACTATCTCCGCTCGGCCTTCGAGAAGAAATCGAAGGAGTTCTCCCAGGTCATCAAGATGGGCAGGACGCAGCTCCAGGATGCCGTACCCATGACGCTGGGCCAGGAATTCGGTGCCTGGGCCGTCATGCTGGCCGAGGACATGGACCGGATGAGGGAGGCGCAGACGCTCGTGAAGGAGATAAACCTGGGCGCCACGGCCATCGGAACAGGGCTCAACGCCCACCCCGATTACGCCCCCCTCGTGGCGGAGAAGCTCCGCCAGCTCACCGGCATCGATGTCCTCACGTCGCCGGACCTCGTGGAAGCGACGCAGGATTCGGGGGCCTACGTCCAGCTGTCGGGTGTCCTGAAACGGTTCGCCGTCAAGATCTCCAAGATCTGCAACGACCTGAGGCTCCTGGCGTCCGGTCCCCGCTGCGGCCTCAACGAGATCAACCTTCCTCCCATGGCCCCCGGTTCGACCATCATGCCCGGCAAGGTGAACCCCATCATCCCCGAGGTGGTGAACCAGGTCGCCTTCTTTGTCATCGGCAACGACGTGACGGTGAGCTTCGCCGCGGAGGCGGGACAACTGGAGCTCAACGTCATGGAACCCGTCATGGCCTT
>JAAYAK010000197.1 GCA_012719415.1 Syntrophorhabdus sp. | reverse complement strand
TCGAGATCGTATTGGGCCTGCAGACCCAACCAGAACTCCGCTGAAACGCCGAAGAACCTTGCCAGCCTCAGCGCGGTATCAGCCGAGACACTCCTCTTGCCAAGGACAATCTCGTTGATCCTTCGAGCGGGGACACCTATACCCAGAGCGAGCCTGTTCTGGCTGAGATTGAGCGGTTTCAGGAACTCCTCCAGGAGGATTTCACCCGGATGTACAGGGTGTAGCATTTTCTTCATGAAGTTACCCCCTAATGATAATCGGTTATCTCGACTTCATAGGCATCCGAACCCTGCCATCTGAAACAAATGCGCCATTGGTCGTTGATTCGTACACTCAGTTGTCCCTCCCGGTTTCCTTTCAATTTCTCCAGCCTGTTGGCGGGTGGGATCTTCAAATCCTGTGTCGTTCTTGAATTGTTGATCATCCTGAGCTTTCTCAATGCTGTCTGCTGAATACCCCGTGGCAGCCTGTTCGACCCTGCCCTGTTGAATATTTTCTCGGTCTCTTTGTCTTTGAATGATCTTATCACCTGTCGACCTGTGAGATGTTATACCCGTTGGCGTTTAACGTCAAGCGTTATATCATTCGATGCGCGCTGTCTGCTCTCTGAGACTCGTTGCGGTTCGCCAGCGTGAGAAGATATCCGCCGATGTGCCGAGATTGTGTTTGAGGAGTACGTCCGCGTCCCAGGGGTTTTTCGTGCGGGAGATCGTCAGCAGTTGTTTCGGAGAGAGGCGGAAGGCGTAGTACCACGGGGAGACGAGAGGGGTGTTGATGAGTGGAAAATCCGAGCCGTAGAGAAGCCTTCCCTTGAACTCGGGCCGTGTGAGTGCTTCCTTCAGGTAGCCATGCTTGTTTATCTGGGTGAGCGATGAGATATCGGAGTAGAGATTGGGGTATTCGCGCATCAGGCGCGCGAGCCTGTCACTGCTGCGTTCGCCCTGATATTTCCCCGTGGAGCCTATGTGGGCGGCGATGACCGTGACGCCGAGGCTGAGCGGCAGCCGCAGCCTGTCGGGATCGCAGAAGCTGTCCGAGGCCGAAGAAAAGGAGCGTTCCTCTCCCGCATGGGTGAGCAGAGGAAGGTCGAGCTCTACGAGCTTGAGATAGAATGCTTTTAGACGCGGGTCCGCGGGATCGATCTCCATGACGGAAGGGATCCATTTCACGAGCACCGCACCCTGCGCCTTGACCCGTTCCAAACGCTCCAGGGCATCCTTCCGATAAGGGTTGACGGAAGCGCCAAATAGGAGGTTTCCGTGCCTTGCCGTTGCTTCGGCAACAAATTCGTTTGGCACATAGACCTCGGTGCGATTCCTGTCAAGCACCCCGTCATGGTCGACGACACCATCGAGCGCCAGCACCACAGCCTTCTTTACCAACTTGCTCTGAGCGAGCAATTTGGCGACCCGGTCGGCAAGCAGGTTATCCCCTTCTTTCTCCAACGCACTCTCTGAGACGGCGAAGGACCGCAGGTAGATCCTGAATCTCCAGCTCTTCCGCAACTCCGGCGAAATAAAACACCCGCTGTTGCCGGCCCCGATACCCGCGATGTGACAATGCATGTCCACGATGTCGGGCGGAAGAGGTTCTACGGGGCGATAGGGCCCGATGGAAAACAGCAGGACCACCACACACAACACCAGGATTGCAGCAGGAAGTGTCAACCATTGCTGCATGATGAGCTCCCTTCGTCTGTTCTACAGGTTATTTCAAGAGGGGTACGTTCCCCGCTTTCTTATTGAGTAGCCAGGGTCGCGGTCATGCGGGAATGACCCGGGTGAGGTATAGGATATCCTACCCTAATCTTCGAGGTCGATCTCTGCGCTGAAGACTATATCGACCGCCTTGCCCACCATGAACCCGCCATCCTCGATCTCGACGTTCCAGGACATCCCGAAGTCTTCGCGGTTGATGGACGCGGCGGCGCGAAAACCATACGTGGTATAGGTCTGGTTCAGCTCGTCGTCGTGGAACATGGATGGGCCGAGGAACCGCGTGCTGAAGGTAACGGGAAGGGGTATCCCGTGTATCGTCAGATCACCGGTAATGTTCAGATTGTTGAGCGCGACCACCTCGATGGCCGTGCTCTTGAAAGATATCACGGGAAACCTTTCGACATCGAAGAAATCGGCGCTCTTCAGATGGTTGTCCCTTCGTTCGACACCCGTATGGATGCCGGCTGTGTCGATCTCCACCTCTACGGAAGCGCTGCCCGGATCGGCGGGGTCAAAGAGCACCTGGCCGCGTACGGTGTTGAACTGTCCGTGGACCGGTGTGACCATCATGTGGTACACCGTGAACTCACCCACCGCGTGATCGGGATCGATCTTCCATCTTGCCATGTCCGCACCCCCTCCCTTTTCTATTCTCTCCAAATCAGCGGTCACAAGCAATGGAAAACCGTTGCAGGGCAGAGATAGCTGTGTGCGCTGGGGGGGGGAGAGGCCCGCGCTAATCCAGAATTGCCATCATTTCTTCAAGAGCGATCGACAACCCGACGGAATCGGCCCGTTCGATTATGGCGCGTCCGATGTTGACCTCGAGAAGCTCTTTCGCATGCACGAGAGGCGCGACGTTCGTGTAATTGAGCCCGCATCCGGCGTTGATCCTTATCCTGATCTCCGCGGCGCGCTCCGAGGCTTTGTATATCCTGTCGATCTCTCTGTAGATGTCGGTCTTCTCCGTCGCATTGCTATACGCGCTCGTGTTGATCTCTATGAAGCGTGCCCCGCATTCCTTCGAAAGGTCGATCATCTCCATATCGGGTTCTATGAAAAGGGATACCGGTATATCCTCTTTACCGAGCGCCTTGACTGCGTTCTTGATCTCACGGGCGTTCTCTTTCACATCGAGACCCCGTTCCGGCGTCATGTCGTCGTTCTTTTCAGGGACTATCGTGACCCGGCTCGGCCGCACCCTTCTCGCGAAATCGATCAATTCTCGGGAGAGGGCTATCTCAAGATAGACCTTCCCGTTCTCCGGTATTGCCTGCCGTATGGCGAGAACATCCCTGTCCTTGACATGCCGCCTGTCCTCACGCAAGCGAACGGCGATGCTGTTGCATCCAATTTTCGCGCATATCCTTGCCGTTTCGACGGGGTCGGGCTCCTTTCCTCCCCGCGCTGTCCGCAATGCGGCGACATGGCTGACATTCACGCACAACAAGGTGCGCGGCACCTGAACTCCTCCGAATGCCATAGAAAAACCTCCCGTCAGTAACAAGCTCTGGCCGATATTGTATCAGAAAACGGTGATACTAACCGTGCAGGGCGCTATAGTCCTCAATTTCCTTCTCCAGGAAATCGTCGGCATCAGGATATCCCATATCCCCAAAAATTTCAAATCGCTCCTTAAGCC
>JAAYAK010000196.1 GCA_012719415.1 Syntrophorhabdus sp. | reverse complement strand
TGATGCCAGGTACATAGTCTTCTGTGCCGTTTCGTTCATGGCCGAGATGGCCCGCATTCTCTGCGAACCCCGGCAGAAGGTCTTTCATCCCGAGCCTTCCGCGAAATGCCCGCTGGCGGAGATGGCGGTGATCGACGATGTCGAAAAGGCATGGGAGTTGCTCACGGCCACGGGACGACACCTCATGCCCGTCGTATACGTCAACTCGCGGGCCGATCTCAAGGCTTTCTGCGGAAAGAACGGCGGGTTCGTCTGCACCTCCGCCAACGCGAAAGAGGCCATGGAATATGTCCTGTCCCGGGACGCCGTCCCCTTCTTCTTCCCTGACGAGAACCTGGGCCGCAACACCGCCCATGCCATGGGGATCCCCGACGACGGGATATTTCTCTGGGACCCCTCTGAAGATATCCCCGATACGGGTGTGCCGGACATCGCCGCGAAGAAGACGATACTCTGGAAAGGCTTCTGCTACGTGCACGTCGCCTTCCGTCCCTCCGATATCGAAGAGATCAAAAAGACCCACGGCGATATCAGCGTCATCGTCCATCCCGAATGCACTCCCGACGTTGTCAGGCTTTCCGATCACGTGGGTTCCACAAGCTACATAAAGAGCACGATAGAGGCAGCCGCCGCGGGCACGAAGTGGGCCGTCGGAACGGAGGTGAACTTCGTGAACTGCCTCAAAGCCGATAACCCCGACAAGCTCATCGTACCCCTCAGGGAGTGCGAATGCCGGGACATGTCGCATGTGACACTTCTCAAATTTCTCACCGTTCTGGAGAACATCCTGGAGGGAAAGGACCAGCCGGAGGTGACCGTCGACCCCGAGGACGCGCGGCACGCCAGAGTCGCCCTGGAAAGGATGCTGGCGATAACGTGAAGATGGAAAAGGACCGATCCCACTACTGCGATGTCCTCGTCATCGGCTCTGGCATAGCGGGGCTCTCCTGCGCCATAAGCGCCGCCGACCTCGGCCTGGACGTCATCGTCATATCGAAGGAATCCTCGATCGCGGAATCGAACACCTTCTATGCCCAGGGAGGGATCGTGGCCCGTGGGCAGGACGATACGCCCGAGCTCCTCACCGAGGACATCATAGAGGCAGGTGACGGCATATCGAATCCCGATGCCGTGAAGATCGTCGCTTACGACGGACCCGGGATGGTCGAGGATTTCCTCGTCAAAAAGGTTGGGGTGCTCTTCTCGCGGTCCGGAGAGGATGAATTCGAATTTGCCCGTGAGGCAAGCCACTCACGCAGAAGGATACTCCATTCCAAGGACTCCACGGGCAAGGCCATCGAGACGGCCCTCATTGCCAAAGCCGCCGAATACAGCAACATTCGGACCTATCCCGGCTACCCCGCCATAGACCTGCTGACCATACCCCACCATTCCACAAGTCCCCTCGCGCTTTACAGGGAACCCCAGTGTATAGGCGCTTACGTCCTCAATAACGCGACAGGCCACGTGGAGAGGTTCTTCGCCTCCTACACGGTGCTCGCCACCGGCGGGCTGGGAAGGATATATCTGCACACGACAAACCCTCCCATAGCTACGGGAGACGGCTTCGCCATGGCCGACCGTGCCGGCGCGCGGCTCATAAACATGGAGTACATCCAGTTCCATCCAACGACGCTCTTTCACAAGGACGCCGACGGGTTTCTCATCTCCGAGGCCCTCCGTGGAGAGGGGGCCAGGCTGAAGACGAAGGACGGCGTTCCCTTCATGGCAAGCTACTCCGAGCTTGGAGACCTCGCGCCGAGGGATGAGGTTTCCCGCGCCATGTACGAGGAGATGATCAAGAGGGGGGACGCCTACGTGTACCTCGACATCGCCTCCTACACGGAGATAAACGTCAAGAAACGCTTTCCCATGATATACCAGAGATGTCTCGATTTCGACATCGATATCCAGAAGGTTCCCATCCCTGTCGTCCCCGCCGCGCATTACAGCTGCGGCGGCGTGCAGGTGGACGTATGGGGAAAGACGTCTCTCAAGTGCCTGTACGCGGCCGGCGAAGTGGCCGCGACGGGTCTTCACGGGGCCAACCGGCTTGCTTCCACGTCGCTGCTCGAAGGACTTGTCTGGGGTGTACGCGCGGCAAAGGACATCGCGGGGAACTTCAACGGCAACAGATCCTACAAGGAATCGGACATACCGCCCTGGCAGTTCCCCGAACGCGTGGAGGAGGTCGACCCCGCCCTTATTCACCAGGACTGGGTGAGCATCAAGTCGACGATGTGGAACTACGTCGGCATCATCCGGACCGTGAGAAGGCTCGAGCGGGCCTGGGCCGACATCGGGTACCTGAAGAACCGCATCGACGATTTCTACCGCAGGGCCCAACTCGTTCCCATGGTCATCGACCTGCGCAACGGCGTCCGCACCGCCCGGATCGTCGCCGAAGCGGCCCTCAAGAACAACGTAAGCCGCGGCGCGCACTTCATACGGTAAAGACCGTT
>JAAYAK010000195.1 GCA_012719415.1 Syntrophorhabdus sp. | reverse complement strand
CGCCGCGATACTGGGAGACCTGGAAGAGGAACTGCAAGGCTGGAAAATAATGATAGGCCCGCGGGAGGCAGCACACCTGCCGGCGTATCTGAAGACGTGGAAATGAGACAGGTGATGGGTAATAGGTAATAGGCCATGGGTGTGAACAGGAGCTTTTTCCCATCACCCATAACCCATAACCCATAACCCTTCTTTCAGTTGGAGGTGGTTATGTTCCTTATAGGTGAGAACCTCAACGTTATGTCGAAGAAGCTCGGCGAGGCCTTCCTTAACAGGGATGCCGGGCCGATCCGGAAGATGGCCGAGGCGGAGGCGGAGGCCGGGATGGACATGATCGACCTCAATATCGGGCCCGCGCGCAAGACCGGTCCCGATTTCATGGAATGGCTTGTCAGCGTCGTGCAGGAGGCAACGGACCTCCCGCTGTCTCTCGACACGTCCAACATAGACGCCATAGAGGCGGGCCTGAAGACGGCCAGGACAAGACCGCTTATCAACTCCATCTCGGCGCGGCCGGAACGGATGGAGGCCTTGATGCCGATGGCGAAGAAGTACGGCGCGCCATTCATCGGCCTTACCCTCAGCGCCGAGGGCATCCCCCGTGATGCCAACGAACGGGGGCTTTGCGCCGCGGAGATCCTGGCGGCCGCCGCGGGCCACGGCATAGCGGAGGAGGATATCTGGATCGACCCCATCGTCCTGCCCGTCAATACCCAGCAGCTTCAGATCCAGGGTTGCACGGAGTTCGTCATGATGCTGCCCGACCTCGCACCCTCCTCGAAGTCAACCTGCGGCCTGTCGAACGTGTCCAACGGGGTGCCGGCACAGTTGAGAGGCATCATGAACAGGACCTATCTCATGATGCTGAAGCGCTACGGCATGCACTCCGCCATCGTTGATGCCTTCGACAACGAGCTAAGGGCCATAGCCCGTGGAGAGATACCCGACCTGGAGGCTCTTGTTCACCGCGTCATGGACGGTGAAGAGGTGGACCTCTCAAAACTCTCGAAGGAAGAGGGCGACTACGTCAAGACCGCCCGGGTCCTGATGGGGCAGGTATTGTACTCGGATTCCTGGCTGGAGATCTGAACAGCGGTTCCAGAGTTCAAGGGTTCAAGGGTTGAAACGGTTCCAGGTTTCACGTTTCAGGTTTCAGGAAAAAGACAGGAACCGTTGTTCTGACCAGCGCAAATGAGGGGTGGTGTCATGCCTGCCTACTTTCTTGTTGAGATACTTAAGATCACGGATGCCGCGATGTACGGGAAGTACATCGACACCGTGAAGGCCGTCGTCGAGAAGGGCGGCGGGGAGTACGTGATCAGGACCGACCGTGTCAGGCCGTTCTTTGGCGGACGAGCACCTGTGAGGATCATTCTCATCAGGTTCAAGGACACAGAGAGTCTCGATGCCTGTTTCAGTTCCGACGAATACAGGAAGATTGCTCCATTGAGGGAGATGTCGACACGGTCCAGGGCGTGTGTGATAGAGGACGAGTGCCTGCCCTCGGCATAGAGAGGGATGCAGGCCCTTTCCTATATTGACAACTGGTTTGCTGAGTTGTACAATTAGGCCATGAATATAGTCGCCGATGCGAGCGCTTTGCTGTCCGTGATATTGAATGAAGAAGACCGTGGCCTTGTGATCGAGAAAACCACGGGCAAATCGGCCATTGCACCGGAAGTGCTTCCGTACGAGATCGGCAATGCGTTGATAGCGGCGAGAAGAAAGGGGCGTTTGAGCAACAACGAAGCCCTGGAAGCCTTCCTGATCTCGCAGCGCATCGAGGTTAGGCTATTGCCGGTGAGGATCTATGACGCGATGAAGGTCGCAATCAGTTTTGGAATATACTCGTATGATGCTTATTACCTGCAATGCTGTTTGGAGAACAGATCTCCGCTCATCAGTTTTGATGTGAGAATGTGCGAGGTTGCAAGAAAACTTGGGATAGAGGTGGTGTGACGAAATGAAGGTTTATACCTATTCTCAGGCAAGGCAAAAACTGGCAGACGTCCTTGAAGAATCCAAGAAGGAAGAAGTGATCATAAGGCGGCGCAAAGGTGATTCCTATGCGATAATACCCAGATCGGTCAACGCGGAGCGTTCACCTTTTGACGTGCCTTGCTTGAAGAGGAAGTTGAAGAGACAGGAAATACTGGAAGCAATTCGAGAATCGAGAGAACGGTCTTGATCTGTTCTTGCTCGCCTTGTCAAGAAGAATGCTGAAATGTCATTCACACAGATGTCATTCCCACAAACCTGGAGGAGTATGATGAATAGAGTGTTTGCGCTAACGTTGATATGGGTACTGGTGGTGTCCCTTGTCATTCCTGCGGGAGTGTTCGCGCAGGGCACGGGGACGTCGAAGCCGGTGTTCAAGCAGGAGGAACTGGAGCAGATCCTGGCGCCCATCGCCCTGTATCCCGACGAGCTCATCGCCCAGATACTCATGGCGTCGACGTACCCCCTCGAGGTGGTGGAGGCGGCGCGGTGGGTGAAGGCGAACCCCAGTCTCAAGGGGAATCAGTTGACATCCGCCCTGGAGAAACAGAACTGGGACCCCAGTGTCAAGTCTCTCGTGAACTTCCCCTCGGTCCTCAACATGATGAACGATAAGCTGGACTGGACGCAAAAGCTCGGGGACGCGTTCCTGGCACAGCAGAAGGACGTCATGAGCACGGTCCAGAGATTGAGGGCGAAGGCGCAGGCCTCGGGGAACCTCAAGACGACGAAGGAACAGAAGGTGGTCGTGCAGGACCAGGTCATCGTGATACAGCCGGCCGACCCCCAGGTGATCTACGTTCCCACGTATAACCCCACCGTTGTGTATGGCGCGTGGCCCTATCCTGCCTATCCGCCGTACTATTACTATCCGCCGGGATACGTCGCGGGGGTGGGGGCGTTCTCCTTCGCGGCGGGCGTGGCCGTGGGCGCAGCCTGGGGTTACGCCTGGGGCGGCTGCAACTGGCATCATGGGGACGTGAATGTTAACGTCAACAAGAACGTCAACGTGAACAACCAGATCAACAGGAACTACTACGCGAACAAGATCTCGACCAACCCGGGCGGGCAGGGGGAATGGAAACACGACCCCACCCACAGAAAAGGAGTTGCCTACCGGGATCAGGCGACAGGGTCGAAATACGGTCAGGGCCCGAGGCCGGGCGCCGATGCCAGGAAAGAGTTCAGGGGCTATTCCCCCGATGCACGGGGTTCTCAGCCCCAGGCCGCGGGCCGGTCCGGAAGGGATTCCATGGGACAGGGAAGGTCCTCGTCCGTGGGTTCCCGCTCCGGGACACCAAGATTTGAGCAGGATTCCACGGGAAGGCAGGGGTCCGGCCACGCCTTCGAGGGCATGGAGCGTGGCGGTACTGAGGCGAAGATGGAAAGCGAGCGGGGCCGCGCGAGCCGGGAGAGCATGACCGGTTCGCGTTCCGGCAGCGAAAGAGGGTCGGGCGGCTTCGGCCGGAGTGGAGGAGGCGGCCGTCGCCGTTAGGCTTCGGTTGCAGGCATGATGTGTACAATCAACGCTACGAGGAGGAGAACGTATGGTCCGCGTTATGAATAGAAAGAAGATCGTATCTCCGCGAAGGCTTGTCGTGATGATCGGTATCGTGGCACTCCTTGCGGTGTTCCTATTGGGGACAGAGGGGCTGGCCGCTCCTTCGAAGTCTTCGAAGCAGCTCACTTTTGCCACCCCGGAGGAAGCGGCGCGGGTACTCGCCGATGCCGCGCGTGCGAAGGACACGAAGGCCATGATCGCGATCTTCGGGCCCGAGGGAAAGGGTGTCATCGTCTCCGGTGACGAGGCCGTCAACAAGGACCTCTTCGAGCGCTTCGTGAAAGCCTTTCAGGAGAGGAACAGGCTCGACATGTCCACGGACAACAAGGCGTTTCTCTATGTCGGCAACAATGAATGGCCCTTCCCGGTACCCATGGTGAAGAAGGGTGACAGGTGGTCCTTCGATACGAAGGATGGAAAGACCGAGATACTCCACCGGAGGATAGGCAGGAATGAACTCAGTGCCGTTCAGGCCTGTCTCGCCTACGTGGACGCCCAGAAAGACTATGCGAGAATGGCGGGTGATAAGGACGGGACGACGCGGTACGCTCGGAAGTTCATGAGCGATCCGGGGATACGCAACGGTATGTACTGGGAAACGAAAGAGGGCGAGGAGCCAAGTCCGCTGGGACTTTTCATGGCGAGGGCGAGAAAGGAGGTCCGCGAGCCGAAGATGACCGGTGGCAAGCCCGTTCCGTACCACGGCTATTTTTACAGGATACTCACCGCTCAGGGCAAGAACGCGCCGGGCGGAGCATACAATTACATCGTTGGCGACAGGATGACAGGAGGTTTCGCGCTTGTCGCATGGCCGGCCCAGTACGGTGTCACAGGGGTCATGACCTTCATCGTGAATCACGATGGCGTCGTCTACGAGAAAAATCTCGGCAAGGTCACGGGTAAGGCGGTCTATCATATGAAAGCCTTCGATCCTGACGATTCCTGGAAAAGGGTGAAGCAATGACGATGAAACTGGTAGAGCTACGCGATTCGGACAAGAAGATATCGGCCATCATCCTGGGAACCTGGGCAATCGGCGGCAGCCACTGGGGGCCCTACGATGAGGCGAATGCCGTGAAAGCCATCGAGGCGGCCCTGGACAAAGGAATAAACGCCATAGACACGGCACCGGTGTACGGGGACGGCCATGCCGAGGAACTCATCGGAAGGGCCATCCGGGGCAAGAGGGACGGGATCTTCCTGGCCACAAAGTGCGGCCTCGACATCTACGACCGCTCGTACAGGCGTGATCTTTCCCCGGCTTACATCGAAAAGGACCTTCACGGGTCGCTCAAACGTCTCGGCACCGACTGCATCGACCTGTACCAATGCCACTGGCCGGACCCGCAGGTCCCCATGGAGGAAACGATGGCGGCGCTCACGAGGTTTAGAGATGAGGGGAAGATCAGGCACATTGGTGTATCCAATTTCAGCGGTCCCCAACTCCTGGAAGCCTTGAAATGTGTCGCCCTCTTCTCATTACAGCCGCACTATTCCCTGTTGGAGAGGAGTGCCGAGGAGGATCTGCTCCCCATCTGCGTCGAGAAGAACATGAATGTTTTTCCCTATGGCTCGCTGGGTGCCGGTATGTTGACAGGAAAATACCGCGAATCCCCCCGGTTCAAGAAAGGTGACGCGCGGTCGTTCTTTTATCGTTTCTTCAAACCGGCTCATTGGCCCAAAGTGAGGCGGCTCGTGGATGAGGTGGAAGCGATAGCGGCGCGCAGGGGAACGACCCCGGGAGCCGTGGCGCTTTCGTGGCTCCTCAAACAGCCCGGGGTCACATCCGTGATCGTCGGGGCCCGTACGGCCGAACAGGTCGCGGGAAACGTGGCCGATGTGCCGGTGGACCTGAACGAAGAGGATATGAGCGCGCTCGATACCCTCTCCCGGCAGGTCTACGAGCCCTGAAGAGAAAGGCTGAGGAAGGGCCGTCCGATAACGGAACCCCGCGCTCATCCGACGGGCGCGAGCCGACGGGTGTTCGACCGAAGCCATTTGTATACGCTCTGCTCTTCTCCGGTACCGCTGATGTTTCCGGCAACAATGGCACGAGCCAGTTTTTCCGCCCTTGCGGCCTGTCGAGCTTCCATGAGATCGATGAGCGTCCTCTGGCCGTCGAGAAACGCGGGCAGTCCCTGGAGGTCACGCAACCGGGATGATTGTCCGGAAACATTCTCTTTGAGACCGCTGTAGAGGGTGGCGAGCCGGTTGTTCCCTGACAGGAGCAGGAGGGTGCCGCAGAACCTGTCCCATGCCCTGGCGAACTCCTGCCGGTTTCCTTTGGCAAGGTGGTTCTCAGACTGCCGCGCTATCCTGCGGAGAAGGTTGAGGTCGTTCTCTGTCGCCCTGGACGTTGCCAGATACGCAGCGTAACCCAGGAGGATCCCGGCCACTCCCCGTGTTTCCCTGATATCCTCCTCGCTCGTGGAATTCACAGCGTGCCCCCCTGTGGGGAGCTTGTAGACCAATCCTTCCCGTTCCAGTTTGTGTATCGCTTCCCTGAGAGGGGTTCTGCTTATCCCCATTATACCTGCGAGTTTTGTCTCGACGAGGCGTTCGTCGGCCTTGAACCGTCCGTTCACCACCGCGCTCTTCAACTCCGTGTACGCGTGTTCGCACAGGAGGTGTCGTTTTGCTTTCCCGTTCCGTTTAAAGAGAGTGTTCATTCTATCATCCTTCCGTCGAGGGTAAGATGCCTGGTATTCATGTCCGCGCCAGTCTGCCGCAGGGCAGGACGAACCTCGTTATGTCAGGGAAGACGTCCCCTGCACACCGCAGGCAAACGCGGACCAACGCGGGAGAGATGAAAAAACCGGTCAGGGATTCAGGGGTAATGGTATTTCATGATGTTCCTCCTTATTCCTCGTAAGGTTTCGGTTAGGACGGTTTACCCAAGGTTTCCTGACTTAAGGGCACCGGAAGCCAACGCGCCTTCCCATCCCGGTTTCACGGGACAGTGGCCGGCTCTTCGCCAGGCGTTGCTGAAAAGCCCATCACAGTTGCGGGACAGCGGAAGATTCTCACTTCGCTTCCCTTGAAGGTAAACCATGTTGCTCCTGAACTCTATTTACAACAACACACCTGTCCAAGTCAACAGTCATGGTTCTCTAATGCTCCGCGAGCTCTCTCCGGACAGCCCTGGTTGCCGTGACCATGTTCCTGAGGCTGGGGGACACCTCCGCCCACTTTCTCGTCTTCAGTCCGCAATCGGGGTTTATCCAGACACGGGATGCGGGAAGGGCCTGGAGAAGCTGCCGTATCCTGTCCGTCAGTTCCTGGACCGAAGGCACTCTCGGCGAATGGATATCGTAGATTCCCGGACCTATGTTGTTGCTGTAGCCCCGGTCATTGAAGACCTTGAGCAGCCTGTTCCCGCTTCTCGATGTCTCTATGGCAAGGACGTCCGCGTCCATCCTTTCGATGGTTTGAATGATGTCGGTGAAGTCACTGTAGCACATATGCGTATGCACCTGTGTCGTCATGCGGGCGGAACTGACGGCGAGTTGGAAGGACTTTACGGCCCACCGTTCATATTTGTCCTTTTTTTCCCTTCTCAGCGGGTATCCCTCTTTGAAGGCTGCCTCATCCACCTGGACGATCTTGATCCCGGCGCGCTGCAGGTCCTCTATCTCGTCTCTTATAACGAGGGCGATCTGTTCGCACACATCGGAGCGCTCGATGTCGTCGCGCACAAAGGACCAGTTCAAAATGGTGACGGGACCTGTCAGGATTCCCTTGACCGGTTTTCGAGTTCGGCTCTGGGCGTAGGATATGAAGTCGACGGTCATCGGTCCTCGTCTGTTTATGTCGCCATAGATTACGGGCGGTTTGACACAACGCGTGCCATAGCTCTGCACCCAGCCGTTTTGCGTGAAAGCGAAACCCGACAGCTGCTCGCCGAAATACTCGACCATGTCATTCCTTTCCGGCTCACCGTGGACGAGCACATCGAGGCCGATCTTTTCCTGGAATTCTATGCAGGAGTCGATATGGTTCCTGATCCTCAATGTGTATTCGTCCCTGGTGATGGCCCCTTTCTTCAGGTCCTGACGGAGCTTTCTCAAGGAGTCTGTCTGGGGGAAGCTCCCGATGGTTGTTGTCGGCAACGGGGGGAGTTCGAGGACCTTGCCCTGAGCCATCGCCCTTTCCGCGAAGCTGCCCTCACGGACCCTTTGCGTTATGGAGCGCGAACGCCTGCGGACGGCAGGGTCATGGATCCGGAGGGAACATTGCCTGTCCCGGATGATTCGCTGGTTTGCCTGCAGTGTTTCCGGGTTTCCCGGTGTGCCGTTTCGTGTTGAATGTATGTCCGAGATCTCCGAAAGCTCCGTCAGCTTCTCCCTGGCGAAACTCATCCAGGAGCATATCTCCCGGTCAAGGACGGTTTCATGCGTGAGACTGTAGGGGACGTGCAGAAGGGAGCAGCTTGTGGACAGTATGATGTCGTCCGGTGGCACCAAGTGTTCCAGGGCCTGCAGCGTGGCCAGGGATCTTTGATAGTCGTTCTTCCAGATGTTCCTGCCGTCGACTATGCCGGCGATGAGCCTCTTGCCGTTGAAGTGGCCCAGTGCGAGGAGGTTTTCGGGACCGCAGACGAGATCGAGCCCCATGGCGAACAGGTCGATGTCGCGGAGAGCTTCGATGGCCTCCGCTGCGTGGTCGAAGTATGTCGTCACGATGAGCCTGACGTTGGGCGCTGCGCTCGTCAGCGTTTTGTAGACTGTCTTCAGGCATTCGAGGGTTCTGCTGTCAGGGTCGCTGACGACTATGGGTTCGTCGAACTGGACGAAGACTTCGTCGTCCAGCCGGGAGATGCTCCGCAGGAGGGAAACGTAGAGGGGAAGGAAGGCGGGCAGCAGATCGAGGGTATCTTCGTTGCCGTCCACCCTTTTTGAAAGGGCCAGAAAGGTGACGGGACCGATGAGGTTGATCTTGGTCTTTATGCCGATCTCCGCGGCCTCGTTGAATTCGTTGAGCACCTTTGCGGGACGCAACTCCAGGTCTATGTCCGCGGAAAGCTCGGGAACGATATAATGGTAGTTGGTGTTGAACCACTTCGTCATCTCCATCGCGACGGCGTTCCCGGTTCCCCGTGCCATGGCGAAATAGCGCTCATGATCGTCCTCGATATGCCTGAACCGCTCCGGGACCGCATTGAAGAGGACCGCCATGTCGAGCATTGAGTCGTAGAGACTGAAATCGTTGCTGCTGATGAAGTCGATACCGTGGGCCTTTTGGTCCTGCCAATGCCTGATCCTGAGGTCCTTCGAGATGCGGGTGACAGCGTCAAACCCCTCTCTTTGTTCCCAGAACCCCTCGACCACCTTCTTGAGCTCCCTGTTTTCTCCGATGCGCGGATAGCCTGTTACATAGGTCTTCAATCTTCTGTGTGCCATTTTTTTTGTTCTCCTTTCTGTTTGCGTGACATAAGGCCTGCAATTGTCCCGGCATTCGGACTCCGGATAAGGCCCGGAAGGGCCATCCGTTACCGCAGCACGACTGTGTCCGGTTCGCACGGACTTCCCCGGGGGAACGACAATTGCGGGAACGTCATGGGATCGGAATAAGAATCTGAATGAATGATAGTGGCCGTGAGTCTCCTCTAAACGGGGATCCCCCTTTGTCTGAGTTCCTGTGTCTTCCTGATGGAGCATTCCTCACAACGGTATTCGGGATGGGAATCACGTCTCCTGTCGTAGGTCCTTGCCCGGATGATCCTGTAGCCTCGCGCCTCGCGTCCGCAGTCCACGCAGACGACGGTGTCCTTTACCTCCCATTCCACGGAGAGCTTGTCTGATGTGAATATGAACATGTCCACCCAGAAGAAGATGAGTCCTCCGATAAGGTTGGCGACGATGGTGGCGGTGACCTTGTCGACCATTGAGAGGAGATAAAGGGCAGCGGCGAGGATGGGCGTGGAGAGTTGCCACCGGAAGAGATATAACCCGTAGCGTTTCAGGTTCACCTGCATGACCGCCCCTCCTTTATTGCGGGAGATATATTTCCAGGATATCCAGTTCTCCCTCGATAAGGTCTATGGTCACGCCACCGTGCAGGACGCTGTCATAGGATCCCCTTGCCAGTGTCATGACGGCCCGGGTTGCGGCAACACCCGACGGGCAGTTGCCTGATGCCCATCCGGCAACGAGAAAGGCGCGATTGACGGTCTCGCCCACGATATCTCGGGCGGCGTACCTCGGATGTCCAACGAGGCCCATGTAGATGCTCCCGGAATTGAGGGCGATGACAAGGTCTTTCTGGTAGATCGTCTTCTTCGCGTGGATGGCGGCTCGAAGGGCCCTGTCCGCATGGTCGGGCCCGGAGAAAAAGGCCAGGAAGCCGTCGCCCACATATTTGACGGGTATGCCGTCGAATGTGAGGACCGACTCGGTCAGGTCATAGAAGAGGACGTTGGTGTATTCTGCCAACTCCTTTGATTCCATCGAGATGGACCGTTTTTCGAAATGCGTGACGGCGGAGCAGAAGACGGTTGCCGGGAAAACGCCGGTGCCGGCTTCCGTGAGCCCGAGAATGTAGTCGGTGCTGACATCGAAGAGGCGCGCGATCTTTGTCAGGACGTGAACGTCGGGCAGGTTGGCCCCTTTCTCCCATTTGGAGACAGCCTGTGGCGTGACCTGCAGAGCGTTGGCAAGGTTTACCTGCTTGAGGCCGTGCTTTTCTCGCAGTAAACGTAATCTTGAGCCTATGTCCTTCATACAACCTAGTTATATTACGGTGCAGGGTGGATTGCAACCATGCCAAGGTTGAAAACGGTCAACGGCAGGTTGAGTGGACTGGCGGTATGAATCGGGTCCGATGGCGCAAGAGGGTGCGAAATACGATAGGAATGAAAGGTTTCGGAGGGTTCCGGGACGAGTGTGTTCTCATCCGCCTTTTCCGGTGGTTCGGGAGAATACGGTGAGGGAGAGAAAAAGGGAGAGCTTCAAAAAAATGCTTGCAATTGTGTTAGTACTATTGTAAATACTTAGGCTACCCTAAATATATTAGAAATTGGGGGTGACATATGACAGGGACCGAGACATTGACAGCAAGCCTTGAGGATTATCTGGAGGCTATATTTCACATCGTCGCGGAGAAGCATGCGGTGAAGCCGCGGGATATCGCGAGACGCTTGAAGGTGAGCTATGCGTCCGTGACGGGGGCCCTTCGTTCCCTGTCTGAGAAGAAGCTGATCAATTACTCGCCCTATGACCTTATAACGCTGACAGAAGAGGGGGAGGTCGCGGCGAAGGACGTTGTGCGCAGGCACGAGATACTCCACGATTTCTTCGTCGAGGTGCTCGCCGTTCCCGAGGCGGACGCGGACGTAGCGGCATGCCGGATGGAACATTCCATCCCCAGGGACATAGTGGAGAGGTTCGTGAGGTTCGTGGAGTTTGTCGAGACCTGTCCCCGGGGCGGTCAGAAGTGGATCAAGGGATTCGGGTATCAGTGCGACCACACGAACACCTTGGAGAACTGCGAGAAGTGTATTGCCTCATGTCTTGATGAGGTGAAGGGTCGGGCGAAGGAAGGAGGTGCAAAGGCAATGGCACTGTCACGGTTGAAAGACTTAAAACCAGGCCAGAGATGCAAGGTTGTAAAAATCCGGGGACGGAGCGAGGCGGGAAGGCGGATCGTTGAAATGGGCGTCACCCCTGGTTCCGTTGTTGAGGTGGAGCGCATAGCGCCGCTGGGAGACCCGATAGATGTGAAGGTGAAGGGTTACCACCTGTCGCTCAGAAAAGCCGAGGCCGAGGGGATAGATGTTGAGATCATCTGACCGGGAGGAGACAATGCGGCAGGAGCGGCGTTCGATGCCGCTCAGCGCCGTTGAAGCCGGAAGAAAGGTGTATATCGTGGCTGTGGATTCGGGTCAGGATCTCAAGGGCAGGCTGGCGGCGATGGGTTTGGTTCCGGGAGTACCGGTGGATGTGATACTCAATTCGGCGCGGGGGCCCTTTATCGTTGCCGTTAAGGGCAGCCGGGTCATGCTCGGTCGGGGAATGGCCGCTAAGATCATCGTTGTCTAAAAAAATTTACCAACGAAGTTAGGCATAGCTAACTTCATTGGCTACAACTAATAACGGCAGGAGATTATAGGAAGGATGGGAGAACCTATGGGATCAAGGATCGTTGTGGCGCTCGCGGGAAATCCGAACTCGGGGAAGACCACCATATTCAACAACCTCACCGGCGCGAAGCAGCATGTCGGCAATTACCCCGGGGTGACGGTGGAAAGGAAGGAAGGCTACAGCCGATATGACGGCCATGAGATCATGTTCGTCGATCTTCCCGGGACGTACAGTCTTACCGCTTATTCGGCTGAGGAGCTGGTGGCAAGGAACTTCATCGTTGACGAGAAGCCTGATGTGGTGGTGGACATCATCGATTCCTCCAACCTGGAGCGGAACCTCTATCTTGCCGTTCAGCTCATGGAAACGGGGGTACCTCTCGTACTGGCCTTCAACATGAGCGATGAGGCCCGTGCACGGGGATATGAGTTCGATCTGGAAAAGTTTTCGCGGTTCTTCAACGCGGCGGTTGTGAGGACGGTCGGCCACAAGGGCGAGGGCATGGAGGAGTTGATGATGCAGATTGTGGCCGTCTCGCTGCAGAAAAGGGACCCCGGTGAAACGCCTTCTGTCAACTATGGGGAGGAACTCGAGGAAGAGATCGGCAAGATAATGTCCTTCCTGAAGGGCGACCTTCTCCTCGCTGAGAAGTATGGCGCACGCTGGTTGGCTGTGAAACTCCTGGAGAACGACAGGGATGTTCTCGAAAAGGTTTCATCCGACGCGGTCCGTGCCCAGCTCGCGAAGAGTTCTTCGCATATAGAGGGCATCCTCGGGGAGAACCCGGAGACGATCATCGCCAGCAGCAGATACGGGTACATCTCGGGTGCGTGCCAGGAGGCGGTGCACTCCACCGTGGAGGTCCTCCATACCATTTCTGATAAGATCGACACGGTCATCACGAACCGTGTCCTTGGCATCCCCATCTTCCTGGGGCTCATGTACCTGGTCTTCTACCTGACATTCACCCTGGGGGATCCTCCGATGGGGTGGATAGAAGGTCTCTTCGGATGGCTGGGGAACAGCATTGGTACCCTGTGGCCGGAAGGTTCGGAGAGCCTGCTCAGATCCCTGATCGTGGACGGCATCATCGGCGGCGTCGGCGGCGTCGTGGTCTTCCTGCCCAATATTCTCTTGTTGTTCTTCGCGATCGCGATCCTCGAGGATTCCGGATACATGGCGCGGGCCGCGTTCATCATGGACCGCCTGATGCACCGGATAGGACTTCACGGCAAGAGCTTCATCCCCATGCTTATCGGTTTCGGCTGCTCCGTTCCAGCCATAATGGCGACGAGAATGCTGGAGAACAGGAGGGACAGATTGGTCACGATGCTGGTTGTTCCCCTGATGAGCTGCGGAGCCAGGCTTCCGATCTACGCGCTCATAATACCCGCGTTCTTTCCGCAGGCGTGGAACGCCCCGATGCTCTGGATCATATACGTCATAGGGATTCTTCTCGCCGTTATCAGCGCGAAGGTCCTGCGCGGCACCATCTTCAAGGGCGAATCGGTTCCCTTCGTTATGGAGCTGCCTCCGTACCGTCTGCCGACCGTGAGGGGTGTCCTGACCCACATGTGGCAGCGCGGGTGGCTTTACCTCAAGAAGGCCGGAACGATCATACTGGGCATCTCCATCCTCCTGTGGGCTCTGACGACCTTTCCGGGACTGCCGCAAGAGCAGGCGGAGCGGTTCGAGAAGGAGAAACAGGCAGTGGAAGCGACCATAACGGACGAGGAGAAGAAGAAGGAGAAGATCACATCGATCGAAAACGCGATGACGGAGGCGTCGCTCAAGGGCAGCATCGCGGGAAGGATCGGGCACGCCCTGGAACCGGTCCTCAAGCCCATGGGATTTGACTGGAAGATAGGTACGGCTCTCATTGGTGCCTTTGCCGCCAAGGAGGTCTTTGTGGCACAGCTGGGCATTGTCTACAGCGTCGGCAAGGAGGCCAACGAAGAGTCTTCTGAGCTTCGCGATCAATTGCGTGCCAACTACACTCCGCTCGTGGCATTCTGCATCATGCTCTTTTGCCTGGTGAGCGCTCCCTGCATGGCAACGATCGCGGTAACGCGCAGGGAGAGCAATTCCTGGAAGTGGGCACTCTTTCAGCTGGCGGGGCTCACGGTGATGGCCTGGATACTGACGGTGATCGTCTTCCAGGCGGGCCGCGTGCTTGGTATCGGTATCTGACGGGAGGTGTCTCATGAACGGGTCGATCGGGGAGTTGACGGCGGTTGTGGTGATCGTCGGAGCGGTGGTCGTCCTTGCCGCCAGGTCCATCTACCGGTTGGTAACGGGCCGGGAGACGGGAAAGTGCTGCGGATGCTCGTCCTGCACGTGCCAGGACAGGGACAGGAAAACGGAATAAGGAGTTTAACGGGACAGACAACAAGGAGGCATCAATGTGCGTTGCTTTGATAGGTGGAATGGATAGATTGGAGCGGGATTATGAAACTGAAGCCCGAAGGCATGGAGTGGAGTTGAGGGTTTTTACCAAAACAAAGACGGGTCTCACGACCCGCCTCAAGGCCGTCGATGTCATGGTCATGTTCACGGGAAAGGTATCGCATCAGTTGAAGAGAGAGGCTGTGAGTGCCGCGAAGTCAAAAAGCATCCCCGTGATCATGGTACATTCCTGCGGTGTATGCAGTTTGCGCGAATGCCTGCAGCGTCTTGTGGCATCGGGTCAAAGGGGTGCGGGAGAGTCCGGATGCGCGGGCTCCCGCAAGGACGCGCATTGTCGCCGCACCGCCGACAGGGCGGTGGCTTAAGGGAAGGTTCTTCCTCTGTTAACTTATGGAAAGGATATTCGACTATTATATAAGGAGATATACATGGTCACATTGTCGCAGATCAGGTTGAGTAGAAAGATGATAAAGGCGGCCCTTGTTCTTGCCCTGGCGGTTTCCCTGCCGGGAGTGACCTTCGCCGCCCGGCCGCTCCTCACCGATGACGCGGGGACGCTGGGAAAAGGTGCGTTCCAGGTGGAACTGGGTTTCGAAACGTCGGACCACAGGACGGACGAGGACGGTGTGGTTACCAAAGAGGATGGGTCTTCCGCCAGCACCACCCTTTCCTATGGCATCCTCGACAACCTGGATGTCCTCCTGGGAGTGCCATATGAGTGGTCGAGGGTGAGGGAAGATGGTGATACCATCCACAACGAAAATGGTATTGCCGATATGACGCTGGAGGCGAAGTGGCGGTTCTTTGAGAAGGGTGGCTTTGCCATGGCAGTGAAGCCCGGGGTGTCCTTCCCGACGGGGAACCACAACAAGGGCTTCGGAACCGGCCGGATGACCTACGGAGCGCTCTTCATCGCCACACAGGACATAGGCCCCGTCTCCCTGCATCTCAATGCGGGGTACAGACGCAATGATAACGACACGGACGAGAGAAAGGACATATGGGGCGGGGATATCGCCGCCGTTGTCACCGTGGCGAAACCCCTGAAACTCGTGGCGAATGTGGGAACGAAAACGAACACCGACAGGACGGCAGCCACCGACCCCGCCTTCTTTCTCGGGGGTCTCATATACTCCATCACGGACAAGATCGACCTCGACCTCGGCTACAAGCGCGGTCTCAACAAGGCAGAGGCGGACAACACCTACATCGGCGGATTGACGATAAGGTTCTGAGAGGACAGGTAATGGGTGATGGGTTATGGGTCATGGGACGTAGATCCCTTCCTGTAACCTGTCACCCGAGATCCGTTATCCGCCCCCCCAACTTGCAAAAATCAAGGCCGCAATGTATTGTAGAAGCAGCCATGATCGAGAAGGATGGGAGTCGGGGCCGATGACGGAGGTGTGGACGGCGCTGGGGCTGACCACGTTTGCCGGGTTGGCGACGGGTATCGGGAGCGTTATCGCCTTCGCGGCCCGCAGGACCAATTATCGCTTCCTGTCGGTGTCGACGGGGTTCTCCGCGGGAGTGATGCTCTACGTTTCTTTCGTGGAGATATTCTTCAAGGGGTCCAGCGTGCTTGTCGAGTGCTACGGAGATCCCGCGGGACATTGGATCAACGTGGCGTCCTTTTTTGGTGGCGTCCTGTTCATAGGGGTTATTGACAATCTTATCCCCTCATCTGAGAATCCCCACGAAACGCACGCGGAATTCGAGTTCATCCCCCTCCACGGTTCTGCGGGTTCTCCACGGAACGCCGAGCCCGCGGGGGAAGGTTCCGGACCGGGGCAGGGCACCGCCCTTCACAAGGGCAGATTGATGCGCATGGGTCTTTTCACGGCGCTTGCCATAACCGTGCACAATCTGCCGGAAGGGCTGGCGACCTTCCTTGCCGCGCTGAAGGACCCCGGCCTTGGCCTGGCGATAGCCACGGCCATCGCCTTGCACAATATTCCCGAGGGCATCAGCGTTTCCGTACCCATCTTCTATGCCACGGGGAAACGCAGGAAGGCATTCTTCTACTCCTTCCTGAGCGGCATGGCGGAACCGGTGGCGGCGGCTGCTGCGTACCTGGCGCTCAGAGTGTTCACGGGCGGTGCGTCGGGAGCCATCCCCGAGCAGTTCATGGGGATTCTCTTCGGCGGCGTCGCCGGCGTTATGGTATACATCAGTCTCGACGAACTTCTCCCGGCAAGCCGCGCCTACGGGAAGGGACACGACAGCCTCTTCGGCCTCATCAGCGGGATGGCGATCATGGCGTTGAGCCTGTTATTGATGAAGAAGTGAAAGGAAAGAGGAGGTTGCTGTGACCATCGAAAAGGCGAGTATCTTCTTTGGCTGGTGTACGGTCATCAATCTCATTGTATTGATGATATGGTTTCTGGCCTTTTCCAGAGCCCACGAGATGCTGTACCGGATCCACGTTCAGTGGTTCAGGATCTCGCGGGAGAGCTTCGACGCTATACACTACGCCGGCATGGCATTCTACAAAGTGTGCATCATACTTTTCAACCTTGCGCCCATGATCGCCCTACGCATAGCGCTGCAGGCATGAGGAGAAAAGGTATGGAGGAACGATTGAGGTCCGAAGCGAAACGGCTTCCCTGGATGCTTGTCAAAGTGGTGGGAGGCTTGATGGCCGTCATTGGTTTCGGGGGAGCGGTGGCGGTTCTCACGAGACGGCCGGATCCATCCTGGGGAGGCGTGTTGGGTTGGGTGCTGGCGGGCGTGATCGGCCTTGTTCTTTTCCTTGCCGCGTCCCGGTCACTCACCGCGCGGAAAGAAGCGGACAGTCCGGAGCCCACCGGGAAGGACCGGGCAAGGACCAGTGCCCTGTCATGGACGGTACTCCTTGTTCTGGCCGCTTTGTTCGTTGTCATTATTCTCATCCTGGCAGCCTGAGGGGAGGAAAAATCTTTGTACCATTCGTCGCGATGTGGTAAATAAGTCTCGATGAAAGAACTGCTGGGTTTTTGTGACCTATCCTGCAAGTATGCGTCGATGCCAAAAGAGACCGGTGTGGACGGCTCGGGAAGCTGCAGGACCTTCGTGGCGATCCGGTGCGCCCTCAAGAAGACCCTCGTGCACAAGAACATGCCCTGTAAAGACAAAGTGCTCAAGAAGACAAAGAAATAGACTGGTTATTGGTCCTTTTCTTTCAAGAGGGCCATGAGCTTTTCCAGTTGATAGTCCGATGACAGGGATGCCTGGTGGAGCGTGTCGACGGCCCTGAAGCTGTCCCGGAGTTCCTCACGCACCTTGTCTTCCTCGACCCCCTCCCGGGACAGTATGGAGACACCGGCGGTGAAATGCATCCAGGCGACCATGTCCTCGAAGGCCTCCTTGCTGAACCACAGGACGCCCTGGTAACGGTTGATGCCGAGAAGATAATGGACGTCGCCGTCGGCCATGAGCGATGCGAGCACCGACCGGGGATTGTGTTCCTCGCACCATCTCTGGTGGGTGGTGAAGATCTTGATAAGCAACTGAGCGGAGTGCCTGTCGCTGTCGTCGTAGCCCAGTTCCTCCAGTGTTTCCCCGATGATCCGGCCGAAGAGCCATTCGTCTATCCAGCTTCTGCTGACCTCCTCGCGGGCGCCGGCGCCGTCGATGAGGTCTCCCAGGACATGGACGAACAGCCATGCCAGGTGGGCGGCGGAAAGCTCCCGCGACAGGACCGAACGGATGTCTGTCTCGCTGTCGGTGATGTGCTCCATGAAGGGATGGGAGGTTACCAGTATCGCGAGTTTTCTCGTCACCTCCCGGATGATGGCCTGCTCGTCCCGGGATGAACCGGTGTGCGCCTTGATCTCCCGAAGGAGGTCGCCAAGCTTGCGTGTGACCTCATCGGTCAGTTCCTCCGGTGGCAGAGGTACCTTGCGGTTCACCACATCCCTGTGGGTCGTGAGGACATACCGAAAGAACCCGGGATTGACAAGTTCCCTGAAGTACCCGTGGATGGGTTGGAGGAAGATCTCCCGCATGGTCTCCTCGATACTGGGAACGCCCCTGCCGCCGAGGTACCTGCAGAGTTGCGCGTAGTGGTGCCACTCGTTGTCCTCAACATGGCGGAAGTCGAGGAAAACGTGATACTGGTAGGCCTGAAGCTCCACGAAGAGGCCCTTTTCGGCCAGCTCCCCGTTTTCCCTGATATACTCCAGGCTGGAAACGTGGTCCCTGAAAAGAGTGAAACAAGCGCCGTCCCTCGGGAGGCCGAGGCCTTCCGCAAGGTCTTTCTGGACGAGCCTGCGGGTATCCCCGGGGCCTTCCTTGACGGAGAACGCGGCGGACCGGTGTATCCAGCCCCGTGCCGTCGCGTACCTGTTGTGGAAGACAAAGAGCGTTCTTTTATCCCCGAAACGATTCGAGTACGCGAAGACGTCCTCGTTGACGGTGCCCTCGGGAGTGAAGAAATCATAGAGAAGGAAATTCTCCACGTCGGCGAAGAGGTGGCGATGGTGGAGGAGGGGGGATATCTCCCGTTCGTGGCGCTCGACGAGGTACTGGTTCGGCGTTTCATCCCAGTATGCCCTGCGGTACTCCATGCCGTACTTCTCCCCGTAGCCTTCGACCTGTCCGTGGCCGAACATGGGGAGGCCCGGCATCGTGACCATCATGGTACAGACCCCGAAGTACTTGTCTCCCGTGCCAAACTGGTCCACGGCCGTCCTTTCGTCGGGGTTGTTCATGAAGTTGACGAAACGGCGGAGTATCTGCGGGTCAAACTCAAGGGTATTCTTCATGACAAGGCGGTACTTGGAATTCTCCTCGTCGCGAAGCATGTTCATGAAGGCGCTGTTGTAGACGCGATGCATCCCCAGAGTCCGGACGAAGTACCCCTCCAGCAGCCAGAACGCCTCGGCAAGCAGAAGCGTGTCCGGTGCCTCCACGGCGACACGGTCCACGACCTCGCGCCAGAACTCGGCTGGCATGGCCTTCGAGAAATCGTCATAGGTGAGGCTGTGCTCCGATCGTGTCGGTATGGCCCCGCCCGTACCCGGCTCGGGAAACCAGAGCCTCTGGTAATGTTTCTTCGTGAGCGTCATGGCGGCATCGAAACGGATGACGGGAAACTCCCGGGCCACGTGGATGATGGTGCGGATCATCGCCTCGCGCACCTCGGGGTTGAGGTAGTTGAGCTGTGCCGTGTCGTTCCAGGGCATGCTCGTCCCGTCATTCCCGTGATAGACGAACTTCTCGTCGCCCGTCCAGTTGTCACGCCGCTTGAATACCACCGCCGCGTCGGTGCGGTCATAGTAGTGGTCCTCTATCTGGATGGATACACGGTCGTCATGGGACAGGTTGGCTCCACCGAATGAGTACCAGGGAAAGGGGTTGTGGTCAACGGAGATGAACCAGTCGGGATGCTCGATGACCCAGCGCGAGTAGATGCCGACATGGTTCGGCACCATGTCGCTGGCAAGGCGAATGCCCCGTCGCGTCGCGCGGTCCTTGAATTGAAGAAAGGCCTCCTCGCCTCCGAGGTCCCGGGCAATGATATAGTCGTGCAGAGAATAGGCGGAAGGGACCGCCTCCGGGTTGCCGCACATCTGTTTGATGCGCTGCGAGGCGGCGCTGCGTTCCCATACTCCGATGAGCCATATTCCGGTAAAACCCCTCCTCCGGAGGATGTCGAGCTCCTCGTCGGGTATCTGATCGAGTTTGTCTATGGATCGGCCGTAGGACCGCGATAACTGGTCGAGCCATACGTACACGTTCTTGGCGATGAGGATGAGCCGCGGCATCCAGTCCTTGTCCGCGCTGAACTGTTCCGGTTCGAATTCGAGACCGGTGTACCGGTACACCTGGGCCTTGCCGGGCCCGAGAAAAGGCATCTTCTCCTCTTCCTTGAAGAGGTCGAGGCTTTTGAGCATGCGTGAGATGAACCTGGAGCCGAGAAGGTATCCCCAGCGCTCCATGATGTATTCGAGCTGCCCCGACAACGAGTGGGGCACGGCGATGGCGGGACTGCGGAGCAGGTCTATCAGGTTCTGTCCTTCCGGCCCGAAGGGGGGCTGCGAGTCAAAGAAGGACCTCAGTTCGCCGATGGTCCTCAGAAACGAGGTCTCTCTCTTGAGGGAAGAGTCGTCGAAAAGCTCGGTAAAGGGGGAGAAGGCGGGATTCATGTTCGCAAGCCAGAGAAGGAGCATCTCTTCGAGCACGATCTGCCGGTTGGGTGTCTCGCCCGTCTGGCCGCTGAGGTACTCATCGAGGGTCATCTTCCTCTGGTAGACGGCAAGGGGCGGGAATTCATCGCTGAACTGGCGGAGGACCCTCGCTGTTTCCCCGGGCCCGAACTCTGCCTCGAGGTGGGAAAGGGCGCGGGCCATCACGTCCTTCCGAAGGGATTCCCCGTACACGCTCACCATGTAGTGAAGGATCTCGTCGATGAGGCCCATGGCGATGAGCGCGCCCGCGCGTATGGCGCTCTCGGGGTAGAGCATGAGGTCCCGCCTGTCGTTCATCTTCTGAGCGAAGGCGCGGGCAGCGAGAAAGTTGGTGAATATCACGTTGCCGCTCAAGGTGAAGAGGGAGTCGCTGAAATGATACGTGTCCCTCGCCTTCCGCGACACGTGGAACTCTCTGATCGTCTTTATCATAGGCTCACGCCAATTGTCCTTTGTAGAAGGAATGCTAACACAGCCAGGGAATTCAGTCAATCGGGGTTTGAAAAACCGTTTCAAGTTTCAAGTCTCAGGTCTCAAGTTGAAGACAAAGACTGAAAACAGTCGTCTAAGGGTTTTAATCCTGCCTAACATGCCGCAGCGTTTGCCATCATGCTGGTAACCTGTCCCGTGTCATTCCGCCCAACCTCTCTCCCGTTCATCCGCCCAACCTCTCTCCCGTCATTCCGGCGAAGGCCTGAATCCAGAAAAAGCCCTGCCGCAGCAGAAAGCACACCGAAAACAAGACCCTGAGAGTGCGATACGAGAGGTGCAGTGGCACTTGTCTCTGTCGGGTGACCATTCACCGCCGTTTCTTCCTGGATTCCGGCCTTCGCCGGAATGACGTTGGCATGATGGGCGCGGACGGAATGAGAGCCCGTGCAGTGTCCGGGAACATCTGAAGCTCATGCGACCGTCTTTGCGTCCTGAAACCTGAAACCGTCCTCACTTCCACTTTTGTTTAATGGTTTTGATATTTTTCTGGATTGCGGTCATGTAGGGGTTTCTTTTTCCGCCGTAGTGGTAGGGGATGTATGTTTCCATGGAACCCATCATCTTGAAGCGCTTGAGGGCCACTTCCTCGTAGAAGGTGGGTGTTGATCGGATGAGCTCATCGGCGTCGGCATAGAGGGTGGAACCCTTCCTGTGAAGTTTCTCGACACCTTCAAAACTGTAGGACTCCGCAAATTCGTCGAAGAGGACGGGGAGGGTGTCGATGTAATCGGGGGATGACATCTGGCCCAGGAGATCCGCTGTCCCCAGGGCGCATCCGACTATCCGTTCTTCGTCATTACGGAAGCGGACATTGAGGTCGATGGTGACGCCGGTGCACCGGATGACATTGAGGACATGGCGTATTTCGGCCACAGGCAGACCTATCTGGCGGAGATAGATGTTGGCGAAATCGATGCTGCGCTGTACGTGGGTGAGGGTGTATTTCGCGCCCGTGCCTTCATCGTCACCGATCTCCCTGATGTACCCCGTGTCGTGCAGAAGGACCGCGATGGTTCCGAAGGAGAAGAAATCCTCCGAGATCCTTGGAGAGGCACCGCTCTTGTTCCAGCCGCTGACGATCTCCACGAAAGGCGGCACGGTCTGCATGGTGTGGTAGAGGTCATGGTACTGCGTATCGCACCGGTGATAGCCGGGCCATTCGCCGTTAAAGAGGTCGACGATGTCCCCGAAAACCCGGGAGATGAAAGGGACGCCATGATTGCCGTAATTCTCGTCATGGATCTTTCCGATATGCTCCAGGATATTCTCGGGTGTCAGCTTGTTCCTCGAGAAAACAGGCATGCCATTATCTCCTGCGCAAGAGTTTTCGGTAGTAGTTCTTGAACACTATACCATAGACGACAACCGTCAATAAAGCGCTGATGACAAGCGGGAAAAGAAGGCTTCCCGGCAGGAGCCGGCGCACAAGGACGATAAGAAAAGTGAGAAGTATCCCGGCGAGAAGGGACTTGATGATGTCGCGGACGGCGGGGCGGGCCAGTCTGTACCCTGTCCTGTTCCTGAGAATGATATAGAGAAAGAGGAAGTTGTAGAGGGACACAATGGACGTGGCCAGGGATATCCCCAGGTTTCTGAAGGGGACCATGAGGACAGAGGCGATGATGGCGTTGAGCACGATGGAGGTGATGCCGATGAGCGCCGGCGTTTTCATGTCGTGCATGGCGTTGAATATCCTCACGAAGGAGATGGAAAGGGCATAGAAGACGAGCCCCACGCTGTAACCGAAAAGCGCCCGGTTCGTCATTGCCGTGTCCGTCGCTGTGAAGGCCCCGCGTTCATAGAGGAGCTTGACGCACAGGTCCCCCGTGGCGCACAGCAATATGGTCGCCGGGATGAGGGTCACGCAGATGAGGACGACTGAGCTGTCTATGTGGGCCCTGAAATCACCCATGTCCCTGTCATGGAAGAGCTTCGAGAGCTTCGAGAACATGACGGTGTACACGGGCACGGCGAAGAGGCTGAAGGGAAGGATGAATATCCTGAAGGCGTAGGAAAGGGACGCCACCTCTCCGTGGGGGAGGTAGGAGGCTATGATCCTCCCGACAAAGCTGTTGATGGGCACGATGGACGTCGCGATGAGCGCGCCGGTGAAAAGACGTTTGGCCGTGGCAACGGCTGGGTGGCCGAGATCAAGGGAGAAGTGGTAGCGGATGCCGAATTTCCTGAGATAGGGATACTGCATGACGATCTGCAGGAGGGCTCCCACGCTGACGCCTATGGCAAGGCTGTAGATGCCGAGCTTCTTCGCCAGGAGGACCGCCGAGGCGATGAAGAAGATGTTCCAGAGTATCCCCGACAGCTCGGGGGCGGCGAAGTGCTCCTTCGCGTTGAGGAATGCCTTCATGACGGAAAGGACCGTGTGAAAGGCGATGACGGGTATCATGATGAGGAAAAGGTTGTTCGTGATCGCCCTTGCCTCTTCGGTGAAGCCCGGGGCGATCAGCCGCACGACGGTTCCGCTGAAGAGGAAGAACAGGAGGGAGACGAAGAGCGTGAGGACCACGGAGATGTTGATGAACGTCGAGTATATGCGGGAGTACTCCTCGCGGTCGTGGAGATATTTCGTGCACACGGGGATAAGGAAGGCGCTTGTCGCCCCGGAGAAGAAGAGCGTCTGGATGAGCTCGGGAAAGTTGAAGGCCACGATGAATGCGTCGACGAGCAGGGTGGCCCCGAAGAGGTATGCCTGTATCGCTTCGCGGACATAGCCGAGCGGTCTCGAGATGAGGGTTATGATGGTGATGACGGAGCCTTTGCGGATGATGTCGAGCGCCGGGTTCCGGCGGGAGGGCTCAGATGCTTTCTGTTCCAATATTCCGTCTCTTGACGATCTTACGGAGTTTGTTGAGGGCCTTTTGTTCGATCTGGCGTATGCGCTCCCGCGTCACGCCGAAGGTCTTGCCGATGGATTCCAGTGTCTGCGGTTCGTCTCCGTCAAGGCCGAAACGCAGCATGATGACCTTCCTCTCGTCGGAGGCAAGGGTGTCGAGCCACGAGGCCACCTCTTCCATGCGCCTCGTGTGTTCCAGGATGGAAAGCGGTTCTTCGTTATCGGGGTTGGGAATGACCTCCTCGAGGGTGAGCTTCGAGTTCTCGTCGATGTAGCTTTCCAGGGAATAGGTCTTTATCGCCATGGTGAAGAGGTTTCTGACGAAGTCGATGCGGTACCCCGATTCCGTGGAGATCTCCTCCAGCGAAGGCTCCCGGCCCGTCTTTTCAACGGCGGAGCTGATGATCTTCGATATCCTGTTCACCCGGGATGAGACGTGGACGGGCAGACGTATCGTCCGGGAGTGGTTCGCTATCGACCGCTCGATGGACTGCTTTATCCACCACGTGGCATACGTGGAGAAGCGGCACTCTTTTGCCAGGTCGAACTTTTCCACAGCCTTTATGAGGCCTATGTTGCCCTCCTCGATGAGGTCGAGGAGGCTCATCCCCTGGTTGACGTATCTGCGGGCGATCTTCACCACGAGGCGCAGGTTGGCCTCGATCATCTTCCTGCGGGCCTCCGGGTTCCCCTCCGCCACCATGCGGGCGTACATCTTCTCTTCTTCGACGGATATGACGGGGAGCTTGCGCAAATCCCTCATGTACAGGCGCTCCACCTCGATATCGTCGTAGCGGGCAAAGCCCGCCGTGTCCCTTTCCCCGTTCATTCTCTCCATCCCTGCTCACCGATGAGCTTCACGAATCTGCAGCCGCCGTAATTCTCTTCTGTATAACTGTCTTTGGCCTCACGTGTGAAGATGATGAGGTCCTGGGAGAACTCGTTTCCAATGGGAATGACAAGCCTGCCGCCGATGGCGAGCTGTTCGAGCAGGGCCGCGGGAGGGTGGGGAGCGGCGGCTGTCACGATGATCCCGTCATAGGGGCTGTGTTCCTTCCAGCCGAGGGTGCCGTCGCCGATGTGGATGATCACGTTAGTATACTTGAGCTGGTCGAATATCTTTCGCGCCCTTTTCGCTATGGCCGGTATGCGCTCTATGGTGTAGACCATGTCGGCAACCTCCGCGAGGATGGCGCACTGATACCCCGATCCGGTGCCGATCTCGAGGACCTTTTCCTTGCCGGTGAGATGGAGGAGTTCCGTCATGAGAGCCACGATGTAGGGCTGCGAGATGGTCTGCTTCTCTCCGATGGGAAGAGGGTGGTCCTCGTATGCCTCGGGCCAGAGGGCCTCATCGACGAAGAGGTGTCTCGGGACCTTCAACATCGCGTTGACGACGCGCCTGTCCGTCACCCCGCGGGCGACGATCTGCGTCTCCACCATCAACTGCCGCTTGCTCTGATATTGGTTCATCATAGGGAAAGTTCTTTTGCCCTCTGCGCGGCCTTCTCTATGGCCTCGATGACGCTTCCCCTGAAAGCCTTCTCCTCAAGAGCGGCGAGGCCGCTGATGGTGGTGCCGCCCGGCGATGTTATCATTTCGCGCATCAGTGCGGGGTGGACGTTCTCTTCCTCGAGCATGGCGATCGTCCCTTTGATGACCTGAAGAGAAATGGCCTTCGCCTTGTCTCTCGGGATGCCTATCTTGACGCCGCCGTCGATCATCGCCTCCAGGAAGAGAAGGAAGAAAGCGGGGCTGCTGGCGCCGAGGGAGGTGATGGCGTCCATAAGCTCTTCCCCCACATCGACGGTGAGGCCCGCGGAGGAAAAGAGGTCCTTCACCTCCGAGACTTCCTTTTGCGAGACATCCGCGCCTGCCGCCACACCGATGACGCCCTGGCCGACCTTGACGGCGATATTGGGCATCATCCTGATGACCTTCACCGACCTGCCCGCGAGCGCGATGATGTTCGCCATGGTCACGCCGGCCATGATGGAGACGAGCACCTTCGATCCGTCCATGGAGGAAGCAACATCGGGAAGTATCTTACGGGCATCCTGGGGTTTAACGGCAACCACGACAAGATCGGACCTCTTCGTGAGCTCCGAAACTTTCTTGACGTCCTTGACGCCGTAAGTCTTTCCGATAGAGAGGGCGCGGTCTTTCTTTGTCTCAACAAAACAAAGACTATCCTTCTTCACCCCCTTCTGCATGAGGGCCCTGAGGACAGACTCCCCCATATTCCCCACACCCACGATGCCTACCTTGTTCATGGCTTCCTCCTTGTACCTTATAACAGAACAACGCCCCAAATTAAAGTCAAAACTGCGTATACGGGATAGCGGCGGTCGTTGGTGGCATGGGATGATGGAGATGAAAGAGGCTGGGGGATGAGGCGAACAAGACAAAGGCGGCTTGAATCGCTTGAATGGCTTGAGGGTTAACGGCGGAAGAAAGTAAAGGCGGTTTGAATAACTCCAGCCGATTGGCAGGTCGTTGACAAGATCGACCCTTGGCCCGCTCTACGTTCCGTCGTCATTCATCGGTCCGCCCTATGTTTTGCCGTCATTCCGGCGAAGGCCGGAATCTAGGAAACATGTCGAGTTAGAAGAACTTCCGGATTCGGGCCTGAACGCAGAATGAAGTATAAGCAGACCTCGTCAACAGGCCGCTGAACGTGGAAAGATGTAACATGCAACGGCAGATTCTCGGAACAGAACACCTGGAACGCGGGAACGGTCGGGATACGGTATCGGCGGAAGAGGTAAAGCCTTCACGAAAGACATGAGTTACGAGGATTTTGCAGAGGACCGCAAGACCTTTGAAGAAGAACAAGCTCATCCATGAGTATTTTAGCGTGGACACCGAGATCCTGTGGCAGCCAATACAGGAAGATATCGGACCCCTCGAAGCCACGGTTGGAGTGGTGCTAGCGGAAAGCGCTTAAGAAAAACATGTTATTCTTCAATGCACCTCGGAAGACCTGAGTCTGCTAATTTCCTGAGAATGTTGCCGCGCCCCCACCCCAACTATTCTTGGTCCGCAGCATAGAAATGAGTTTTTCCTGCCCCTTACGAATTGTCCGATCATAGACCCGCACCGAAAGAACGGTCATAGCCAAAATGCCAACACCAACACAAAATGCTATTCCAGCTGAATGAAAATTCTGATGAAAGAGATTGATAAATGCAGCGACTAGCGTCACTGTAGAGCACAACCATCCAAAGACTGCGCCGAACGTGGCTAATTCACTGGAAGCCTTCACTTGAACTGTTACGCCCTTGTCCGTTTTCCTGAAGAAGCCGTGAAACACAGGATTAAAACCACGGTTATACCAAACATCCAGTTTTACATCGAACCCCGATGCATATACTTCGCCGACAAAGGCATCATCCAAAGGCACATAAAAGGGATTGAAGGAGTGTGCCTTCGCCAAACTTGCTTCAAGGGTTCTTTTAACAGCATCTACCGTAAGACGGGTCTCAATTTCAAAGAAAGAAGCTCTAGGGATGAATATCAACTTCTTGGTGGAGTGAGTCATCTGCAAGCCTCGATCATTCCCATTCTATGGTTTCACTAACCAAGGGGTGGGACCACCATGCTCCTGCCCCACCTCGGCCAACTGTAGCACCGACCGGCCAACCACTTTTGGAAAATTGAATAGAAACACATACGACTGCACAAACATTAAGGGACCCGACGATATTGCTGGGATCGTCGGTGTACACGAGACCGAAACTGGGACCTTTGCTACCGCCTAAACCAATATTGGAGTTTGCCGAGGCAGAAAGTTGAGCTGATTCATCACCTCTGAAAAATCCCGTAGCGCCTCCGCCGGCGCCTCTCACTGGAGTGGCAAAATCACCGCCAGCCTGAATCACTAGCCAAGCTCTGTCCGCACCCTCGTTGAACAAGACGGCAAAGCCTGCCATCATGGCCCCTTGTCGAAAGCCTTTCCCGAAGTTGCCGCCGTAGATCGTTGAAGAAATTCCTCCGCTTACCCCACCAATCAGTGAGCGGCCTACGAGCTGTGACCCGAAATCATCCCGTATCAAGCCTCCAGAGAGAGTGCCTAGGCCGCTTGATATACCGCCAACGGCCGCCCCCTTCGCAACATCATCACTAGTGATGGCCGCATTAACTCCGCCTGCGAGGGCTCCGGCACCCGCATGAATGCTCGCAGCGCCCAAAGAACTCACACTCTGTTGATATGCGGCCGCCATCGCGTACTCACTTATAGCCCCCGCTTCAGTTACCGCTGCCATGGAAGCGCTTACCCTTATCCCTTCAATTAGTGTACCTGCTCCGTAAAAGGCTGCAGCGCTAACAGCCCCTGTCAGGGCACCTGTGGCGATATCGCCGCCTGTAGTTGCCGCAACCCCAGCTCCAATAGCAGCCCCAATAACGACAGTAACAATAAAGGCCGTCAGGCCAAAATCATGTCCGCTCGGATCCGTATATACTAACGGATTATTAACACAATAGCTATACCTGTTGAACGCCTGGAGGTTCCCCGGCTCGGGTATTATGGAGTCCGCCGATATGAACCTCCCCAGGAGGGGATCGT
>JAAYAK010000194.1 GCA_012719415.1 Syntrophorhabdus sp. | reverse complement strand
TTATGTTTCCTTATTTCTTCGAGGAAGATCTCCCCGTACTTTTCCAGTTTTGCCTGGCCGATGCCGGAGATGGTGAGCATTTCCTCCAGTGTTTGCGGCAGGCGTGTCGCCATTTCCCTGAGGGTGCTGTCGTGGAATACGGTGTACGCGGGGAGCGAGGACGCTCTGGCGAGCTCTCCTCGCAGTGAGCGAAGACGTTCCCAGAGGTCAGGGTCAAAGGCGAAGCTCTCCGTGTCGACCTTCGCGGTCTTTGTTCCTTCCTTTTTGAGGTTCTTTTTTCCCGTCTTCCTTGCGGAAGGGGAGGGATCCCTGCGGAGTTCGAACACCTCGTCTCCTCTCAGTACGGGGTGGCACCTGCCCGACAGGCGCAGCCCCCCCTTCTTTTCCATGTCCACCTTCATGAGCCCCGCGGCGACAAGCTGCCTGTACACGGACCTCCATTCATATGCCGACAGCTCCCTGCCTATGCCGAATGTGGACACTCTGTCGTGGCCGAAGGCCCGGATGCGTGCGGTGTCCTTTCCGAGAAGCACGTCGACGAGATGGTTGACCCCGAACATCTGACCTGTCCTGTAGGCACACGAGAGTGCCTTCTGCGCGAACACGGTGCCGTCCATGACCTCCGCGTTGCCGAGGCATGTGTCGCAGTTGCCGCAGGGGTCCGCAAGGGCCTCTCCGAAGTACCCGAGGAGTACCTGCCGGCGGCAGCGCGCGGTCTCGGAGTAGCCGAGCATCGCTTCCATCTTGCGGTACTGGATCGCCTTGAAGTCTTCGTCTCCCGGTGAGGTGTCGAGCATCTGCCGGAGCATGACGACGTCGGCCAGGCTGTAGACCATCCACGCGTCCGCCGGTTCCCCGTCGCGCCCCGCGCGCCCTGTTTCCTGGTAATAGCCTTCCAGGGTCCGAGGAAGATTGAGGTGGGCGACAAAGCGTATGTCGGGTTTGTTTATGCCCATGCCAAAGGCTATCGTTGCCACCATGATGGTATCCTCACCGTCGAGGAATTCCCGCTGGTGCCGCAGTCTCACCTCGCGATCGAGGCCCGCGTGATAGGGCAGGGCGGGTAACCCTTTCTCCCGAAGGAATCGCGCGATCTCTTCCGTCTTCTTCCTTGTCATGCAATAAACGATGCCCGACTGCCCGGGGTGCTCTGATCTGATGAAGTCGAGAAGCTGGTCCTTTTCCCTTTCCTTGATCTCCACCCTGTACCGTATGTTGGGCCTGTCGAAGCTCGTGATGAAGTGTCTCGCACCGGCCAGGCGCAGTTTGTCGATGATCTCCCGTCTCGTGGTCTCGTCGGCCGTCGCGGTGAGCGCCACCCGCGGGACACCGGGGAATTTTCCCGCCAGGATGCCGAGCTCCAGGTATTCCGGCCGGAAATCGTGTCCCCACTGGGAGACGCAGTGCGCCTCGTCTATCGCGAAGAGGGCTATCTCCATCCTGTCAAGAAGGGCAATGAAGCCATCGGTGACGAGCCTCTCGGGTGCCACGTAGAGAAGATCGATACCGCCTTCCACGGCACTCTTTTCGATGGAACGTGCCTTGCGTGCATCGAGGGTGGAATTGAGGAAACCGGCCTTGATGCCCAGTTCCCGCACCGCGTCCACCTGGTCCTGCATGAGGGCGATAAGAGGGGAGACGACGACACACACGCCCCGCCGGATCAGTGCCGGGATCTGGTAACACAGCGATTTCCCGCTGCCCGTGGGCATGAGCACGAAGGCATCCCCCCCGGCGACAAGATGGTCGATGATCTTCTCCTGGTGGGTGCGGAACGACGCGTATCCGAAATATTTCCTCAATACCTCCCGCGGCGACATGCTGATACCTGCTGTTCCCATAAAGAACCCTCGCTCAACGTAATTGGCCCGCCACCATATTACCCCAACGGGCCACTTAAAACCACACCGGAGACATATTACTTTTGAGGAGGAATAAAAAGTACTGTAAAGGAGAATAATTCTGGGGTCCCGTCGCCGGCCGCAGGCCGGAACCCAGTTGCCTCTTGTCCCACGCTTCTTCTGGATTCCGGCCTAAAGCCGGAATGACGAAAACGAACGTTCAAGCCATTCAAGCGGTTGCTATGATAGAAGTCAACAGTTAATGTCTACCAGCTCTCTTTTTCCTTCACCTCACATCTCTCTCACGCGAGGCCGATGACAGATCCACACTGTCGGCGGCCGAAGTGCCCTTCCCGTGGACCGACAACCGCGGGGACCGACAAAAGGGTGCTTTGCAAGCTGCTATTCGTGGTGTGACCACAGGGTGATACCTC
>JAAYAK010000193.1 GCA_012719415.1 Syntrophorhabdus sp. | reverse complement strand
TAATAGGTGATGGGTAATAGGTGATAGGTGGAGCGGCACATCACATATCTGGCTCCGAGGGTTCACTTCGTTGCCCTATAACCGATTACCCATCACCTATTACCGGCAGGGAAAAAGAAAGCGGGCTCGCGGCCCGCTTTCTTTTTCCCTGCTTGAACTTTTCTACTTCACCCATTCCCTCCAGGTGAGGCCCGTCTTCTTCTCCCAGTCCGATTCGAACCTCTCCGTGAAGAAGTTGTGGAGCTTCTCGAACAGACGGGTCCACCCCGACTGAAAGTCTGTGGTGAGGACGTCTTCGAGGAAGGGGACTATCTCGCCGAGCTTGTCTTTCGGGAGGTAGGCGCGTGCCTTCATCTCGTAGGATTTCTTGAGGGCCTCGGGGCTCAAGGCGTGGGCGGTCAGCATGGCGACCTTGAGGTCCTTCTTCACCGCAATGTCAAGGAGGTCGAAGCCGCGGACGCCCATGATGTCAAGGATGACGATATCATAGCTCTTGGAGTCGAGAAGGGCGGACGCCGCCTCGAAACTCGTCGCCGTATCGAAGGTGCACTTCGGGCACCCGTCCATGATCTCTTCTTCGAGGACCTTGAGAACATCCGGTTCGTCATCGACTGCCAGTATCTTCTTTCCGTTGAGAATCGATTCTGCCATTGTTACCTCCTTATATTTTTGATTCCGACATCACAGGGGAGGTATGCGCACGGTGAAGCATGAACCCGTGCCCTCTCCGCTTTTCAGTGATATCTCCCCCCGCATCTTCTCGACAAGGTTCTTTACGCAGGAAAGACCGAACCCCAGGCCCTCGGGCTCGCCCTTTTTTCTGTTGACGTGAAAAAAACGCTTGAATATATAGTCCTGCTTCTCCGGCGGTATTCCCTCACCGTCGTCCGTAACGGCTATGACGAGGTCGAGGTCCCCCGTTATGGTGAGCCTCATGGTGTTCTTCCGGTACTTGAGGGCGTTGGAGATGAGGTTCCTCAGGATCTGGCGTATCTTCTTGGGGTCGTGGGTAAAGGGGGTCTTCTCATACCTGCCTGTGACCTCTACGATGATGCCGCTGCGCGCGAGGATCTCCGCGTAGGAGGATACTTCGGCATGCGTCAGTTCCTCGCCGATGGCCGGCGCCGCGACCTCGACGGCATCGATGAGCGCCTCCCTGAGGATATCGGAGACAAGGAATGTGTCACGTCTGAAAAGACCTTCTTCGGAACGGTAGACCTCGATGATCTCAAGAAGGAGGGCCTTCGCCTTTTCGGCGTTGCGCTGCGCCCTCTTCAGGGTGTCCCGCTGATATTCATTGTAGGGTTCGCACTTGTCTTCCTTGCTCAAGAGGTTGTTGACGCTGGTCAGTACGATCGACAACGGACCGGTGAGATCGTGGATAAGCAGGTCAACGAGGGGATCTTTACGGGTCATTTACAAGGCCTTGGATTAAGGAGTTGACTCGTCCCTAGTACTGGTCTTAAGATATTCTTTCGCAGCGGGAAAAGTCAAATAAAAAGTAGTTCCGCCGGTTTCCAGGCAGTCCTGCCGGCGCGAGACGAAGCGGCACTCGGAGATCCTCCCGGGACACAGGTCCCTGTCGGTGGGGATGTGAACACAGCGGGAGCTCTTCATCGAGATGTCGAAGCCGAAACGCCGCCCGTACACCTTCATCTGGAAGAGGTCGAGTCCTTTGCCGCCGGCTCCGAAGTCGTATGCGTTCTTCGAACCGTACAGGTCGGTGTCCTGGGTGTGGAAAAAGCCTTCGAATACGTGATCCTTGTTCTGTTCGGTGATCCCAATGCCGTAATCCCTGACGGCAACGGTGACGCTCCTTTCGTCCGTTGTAACGGATACCTCGACGAGGCCCCCGTCAGGCGTGTTCTCCACGGCGTTCTTGAGAAGCCCAACCATCATGTCCCGCACCACGACGACGTCCATGAATATGGAGGCCTCCTCGTCTCCGCTCAGGCGGAATTCGATATCGCGGTGGGGCGCGTTGGCCCGGGAGTCTGCTATGGCCTTTTGAGCCACGGGGTAGAGGAGGAACATGCTTTCCGATCTGCTGTCGGGAGGGATGTAGTTGGCGACGCATTCCTTGAGGGTCTGCCAGTGTTCCCTGGTGTCGACGGGGATGTCCATGCCTTCGATCCTCTTCCAGAGGTTCTCGAGTTCGTCGACGAGGTTTTCCTCCTCCATCTCGCGATAGGCGAGGATGATCTTCTCAGATTCCTTCTGCACCTCGAAAAGGCGCGTCATGTAATGCTTGAGGATATCGAAATACCCCAGCACCGAGGCCCCCTGGGGTTCTCTGGATATCTTCCTCTTCAGGATGCGCAGATACCCCTGGATGAGGGCAAGGGGTGTCTTCAGCTCGTGGGAGAGGTGATCGAGGGCCTTGCCCTTTGCCTTGTTGAGACGCGCAAGTTCCCTGCGTGACTCTTCCAGGGTGTCCATACGCTCCTTCTGGAGCTGGGCGATCTCGATAAAGACCGAGGCGTGGTTGGTGAACATCCGGAGGAGCGCCTCATCCTCGGCGGTAAACCTTCCCTCGCGCTTGTTGATGAGCTGCATGACCCCGAGAGCGGCGCCGGACCTCGAGAAGAAAGGCATGCAGAGCATGCTCTTCGTTGTGTAGCCTATGGCCTCTTCGATGTAGCGGAAGAAGCGGGGGTCCTCGTGCGCATCCTCGACATTGACGGTCTGTCCCGTGTGGAAGGCGTACCCCGCGAGTCCGACGTGGGATGGCGTGCGGAACTCCCTGCCTTCGATCTCGAAGACCATCTTTGTCCAGAGCTCATCCGTTTTCGGGTCGTAAAGAAGGAGGTTGAACCTGTCTGCTTCAAGGACCTCCTTGGCCTTCGAAGCTATCTGGATGAGCATGTCGTCGAGGTTGAGGTCGAGGCCGATGAGGCGCCCGAGCTCGAGCATGGACGAGAGCTTTCGCTCCGAGGTGCCGAGGGCCCGTTCACAGACAAGGAGCTGTTCTCCGGGCGGTTCCGGGGACCCCATCTTGAAGTCGTCTTCCGGGTTTTTTTCGGGCACCTGTTAGATCCTTATAGTCTCGACGTGAATAATATTTGTCAAAAGGGGCGGTCTGTCAAGAGTTCCTGTCATTTTTCGGCGCCTTCCCTGAGAGCGGCGGCTATGTCCGCCACGATCTTGCCGGAGAGTTCCTTCATGGCGGCGCTCAGCGCCGCCGCCAGGGCGTCGGGGGAACTGCCGTCCATGGGAACCGAATGGGTGTACTGTCTCTGAAAGACCACCTGTTCCACGGGGTTTTTCGCTTTCGTGTCGACGAGGGTGATACGGAGGCTTAAGAGCCCCTTGCCTTCGGTCTCGCAGAACTCGTCGATATAGCCTTCCAGGATATACCGGGAGAGGTCGGAATCATACCAGGAGTATGTGCCCTTGAAGATCCCGGCACGGGTGATGTCCCTGAGGGCGAAGCCCGTTACCATGTCCGCCGGGTTGACGCGCCATCGGCTGTAGTCGTATGTATCGAAACGGTACTGTCCTTTTCGTATTACCATGGAAGTGGAATTGAACGCCGGCGCGACGGCAAACCTCTCCACGCGGATGAGCTCTTTCGCGGGCTCGTCGGCGGTGCCGGCGGGGGGCGCGTAATCAAGGGTGTACTGGTCCATGATGAAGGGCGGTTTCGTCCTGCCGAGACAGCCCGCGACGAGCGTGAGGCACAGGAGGGAAAGGAGAAGAAGCGTCGCTGTTCTTGTGAGTGATCTTTTCATCGTTTACCTCTTTTTCGGGGGTGGATCGCTGAACAGGATATCCGACGGATCCGCCTTGAGACGCTCGATGAGCTGGTCCAGGTTCTCCGATGCCCTGCGCAGGTTCTCGCCGGTGAGCTGGACCTCCATGGTGATCGTCTTTGACCGGCGCGAGATGTCCTCGATCATCCTCGTTGTCTTCAACGCGGTCTCGGCGAGCCTCATCTTCTCAAGTTCCGACTTTACCCGGGCGATCGTCTCTTTGGCATCGCGCACCGTGTCCCGGGCGTCGCTCAGGATCTCGTCGGCCCTGCCGTCACCGACCATCTTCGCCAGCTGGTTCGCGGAATCGGAAAGGGTCCGGGTCATGTTCTCCAGGTTCGTGATTATCCCCGTCATCTTTTGTCCCGCAAAGAAGGTATTGACGCTTTTCGTCGCCGACACGAGTTCGTCGGAGATGGCTTTGAAGTCCACCTCCTTCATCTTCTTCACCACGTCGTCGACGCCCGACACGATCTCCTGGATCTCCGACGGGTTGGAGGGGATGACGGGATAGTCGGGCTCGAAGGTGATCTGCGGTGTTCTTGCGATGTCTCCCTTCTTGCGGTGGTCCAGTTCGACATAGACTATCCCCGTTATTCCCGCCGCCTTCAACTTCGCGATGGTCGCGTTCGCTGCGTCTCCGCTGAAGTTGATCTTCATGACGACCTCGATAAGGCGGTAGTCGGGCGCGACGCCGATCTTTTCCACCATGCCGATCTCGACACCCCTGTACTTGACGCTCGAGTCGACCTGAAGCCCCTGAACGGATTCGTCGAAATAGGTGACGAACCGCTCGCCCTTCTGCAGGTACTGGGAGGCGCCGAGCCAGATGATGGTCCCTACAGCTATCAGGGCGCCCGCAAGCACGAAAAAACCTACCAGGAAATAGGTCTTCTTCTTTATCATGGTGTCATTCCTTCACTCTTTTTTTCCGTGACCCGCCGGTTGAAGAAGTCCGTGACCCGGGAGTCATCGGAATCCGTCCGCAGCACGCGGGGGTCGCCTTCGGCGATGATGCCCTTCGCGTCCCTGTCGAGCATGATGATACGGTGGGATATATTGAATATCGTCTCCAGTTCATGGGTGACGATGACCATGGTTGTGCCGGTCCCTTCATTGAGTTTCCTGATGAGGACGTCCAGTTCGGCTGAAGTGACGGGGTCAAGGCCCGCCGACGGTTCGTCGAGGAAGAGCATGGCAGGGTCGAGCGCCATCGCCCGCGCTATCCCGGCGCGCTTTTTCATGCCCCCCGACAGTTCGGACGGATAGTGGTTGTCATACCCGGCAAGCTCCACCATGCCGAGCTTCATCCTCACGATCGATTCTATGTCCTTCATCGACAGGCCGGTGAATTCCGTGAGGGGAAGGGCCACATTCTCTCCTATGGTCATGGAGCCGAAAAGGGCGCTTGACTGGAAGAGCATCCCGATGCCCATGTGCAGCTTTCGAAGCTCCCGGTCGTCAAGTTTCGACGTGTCCGTCCCGTTGATCCAGATGTCCCCCTCTGCCGGGGTCTCTATGCCAATGACGTGCTTGAGGAGCGTCGATTTTCCACACCCGCTTCCCCCCATGATGACGAATATCTCACCGGGCCGCACTTCAAAGTTGACGCCCTTGAGGACCGTGTTGCTGCCGTATCGCACGGTCAGGCCTTCCACTTTTATGACCGGTTCGGTATTGTTCACGTTTTCCTTCCCACCCTGGTGCCTAGATGTAATGCAGTATTATAGCAAAGGTCGAATCTATGACGATAATGAGAAATATGGACGTCACCACCGCCGACGTCGTGGCATTGCCCACGGCCTCCGCTCCGCCGCGCACCTTGAAGCCCCTCTGGCAGCCGACGGTCGAGATCGCCGCCGCGAAAACGACGGACTTTATGAGCCCCGACACGATGTCGAAGATCGATATCGCCTTCATTGTCTGCTGGATGTACGTGAAGATCGTGAGGTTGAGGCCCAGCACCCCGACGACCAGGCCGCCCATTATGGCGAAGATGCTGGAGAATATCGTGAGGACGGGCACGGTTAACAGGGAGGCGATCACCTTCGGTACGGAGAGAAAGCGCATGGGGCTGAACCCCATGGTGGCAAGGGCGTCGACCTCCTCGTTCACCTTCATCGTGCCGATCTCGGCGGCAAAGGCGGAGCCGGACCGGCCGGCAACGATGATGGCCGTCATGATCGGTCCCAGCTCACGGACCATCGCCACGGCGACAAGGGAGGCGACGTAGATGTTCGCTCCGAACTGCTTCAATTGGAGGGAGGACATGAACGCCATGATGAGGCCGAGGAGAAAACTGATGAGGCCCACGATGGGCATGCCGTCCACGCCGACCTTCTTCATGTACGATACGGTGTCGTTCCATCGGACCTTTCGAAGGTGCGTGAGGGAGTGGCCGAGCTCGCAGATGAGCTCCCCGCTGAAGGATATGATATCGTAGATGTCCCGCACGGCCGCAAGGGAAGCGACACCCAGTTGCTCGACGATGTTCATGCGCCGTTCCCGGGGCGCCAGGCTTGGCTTTGTCAGGGCATCCCTGTCGATGAGGCTCAAGATCCCCATCTTTTCCCGGGAGAGTCCGGAGAGCGCGAAGGGTACGGAGTGTTTCCGGGCCTCGTCCTCGAGCTCGACGATGAAGAGGGCTCCCGCCGAGTCGAGATAGGTGACTCCGCTCATGTCGAGGTTGACCCTTGAGGGGCTGTGCGGGTCGAAAATGGCAGAGATGAGCCCGGCCAGCTTGCCGAAGCGCTCGAGGTCCATCCTGCCCGTGAGGACAAGCGTGACTGTCCCGTTCTCGGCCGGCTCTATGCGATAAGAATTCTCGTCGGGCATTTTTATCTATAACACAGAGCAGAGAAAATATGAATGCTAAAGCGTCCGGCCTTGCGTGCCTAACGGGCAGACGGGTCTGAGCGCGAAGCGCGCAAACGGGCTAACGAGGTAAGGGCAGGGACTGTCGGAACCTTATTGAGCGCAGGCTTTTTCCCTGGGAGTTTTTCTCCTTTCCCGCGTATGCCCGTTAGGCGCGCGAGCGCCGACGCGCGGGCCCGTGCACGCTATCAGCCCTCCGTGCGGGGTGACCGCGAGATCCCGTACTTCTTGATCTTGTACCTCAGCATACGCTCCGACAGGCCGAGGGCCGCCGCCGCCTTCGTCTGGACCCAGTCGGCATTTACGAGGGCTTCGATGATCATTGATCTCTCGATGGATTCCACGGTTCCCCGAATGCTGCCGTCGCCTGCCGTCGCCTGCTCCGCGAGGTTTGGCAGGTCCTGACTGGTGATATGGTCTCCCCTGGTCAGGACAATGGCCCTCTCCACGATGTTCTCCAGTTCCCTCACGTTGCCCGGGTAGTCATACTTGACCATGATGTCGCGGGCCTCCCGGGTAAGTCCCTTGACATTCTTCTTGTGCTTCAGGTCGTACTTTTTCAGAAAGAAATCGATGAGCAGTGGAATGTCCTCCCTGCGCTCCCTCAAAGGGGGGACGACGATATTGACGACATTGAGGCGGTAGTACAGGTCCTCGCGGAACGTTCCCTTTTTGACCTCCTCTTCCAGGTTGCGATTGGTCGCCGCTATGATGCGCACATCGACCTTGATGGGGTGTGTCCCTCCGAGACGCTCGACCTCTTTTTCCTGGATCACCCGCAAGAGCTTGGATTGGAGCACGAGGGGGATGTCGCCTATCTCGTCAAGGAAGATGGTCCCCTTGTTGGCAAGCTCGAATTTCCCGGCCTTGCGCTGGTAGGCGCCGGTGAAAGCGCCTTTTTCGTAACCGAAGAGCTCGCTCTCCAGGAGTGTCTCGGGAATGGCTGCGCAATTCACTTTGACGAGGGGAAACTCCTTGCGCTCGCTGAGCGCGTGGATCATGTTGAGGACGACCTCCTTTCCGACACCGCTCTCGCCGCTTATTATGCACGTTGAATCCGTCTTCGCTATCCTGACCACAAGGCTCGAGACCTCATGCATCTTCTCGCTCTGGTAGACGAACTCCTCGGACTTGAAGCGGTCCCGCAGGGTTTCGCGAAGGACCATGTTCTCGCGGATGAGATACGTCTTTTCCTCGACCTTGCGCAGCTTGAAGAGAAGATCGTCGAGATCGATGGGTTTCGTCAGGTACTCCGACGCCCCGGCCTTGAGGGCCCCGACGGCATTCTCGATGCTCCCGAAGGCGGTGACCATGACTACCTCCGTCGCCGGGTTGATCTCCTTTATCCTCTTGAGGAGGGACAGACCGTCCGTGTCCGGCAGCCTGTAGTCGAGAAGGACGATCTCGAAGATGTCCTTTTGAAAGAGGGCAAGGGCGCTTTCCCCGTCAGATGCCTCGCCCACCGTGTAGCCTTCTTTCCTGAGCAGCCCACCAAGGAGCGACCTCTGTGTCTGTTCGTCTTCCACGATCAATATGCCGACCCTGTCCATAACCGTGACCCTTCCTTTCCCTTTACGCCGTCATTGCGCCGTCATGCCTCAGGGGCAGGACGATGACGAAGGTGGTTCCCTGCCCGGCCGCGCTCATCACCTTGATGTCGCCGCCGTGGTCTTTCACTATCATGTAGGATATGGGCAGTCCGAGACCCATGCCTTTGTCCTTCGTGGTGTAGTAGTATTCGAATATCCTCGCCAGCTCTTCCTCGCTGATCCCGGAACCGGAATCCCTGACCGATATCTCGACGAGGGGTTCCTTTTGCTTCACCGCTATGGCGATCTTTCCGCCGTCCTTCATGGACTCTATGGCGTTTATGATGATGTTGTAGAATGCCTGCTTTAGCCTGTCCCGCTGACATTCCACGTGGATGCCCGTGCCCGTGACGTTCTCTATGAAGATACCCTTCGAGGAGGCCTTCTCCCCGACGATGATGATAACCTCTTCGAGCAGATCGCGAAGGTCCTCCCTGCTGAAGGGGGCCTGCGCCCTCGTCGATTGGAGGAACTCCTCGACTATTCCGTTGACCCGCGTGAGCTCTTTCCTGATGATGTCGAGGAAGGTGAGATAGTCCTCTTTCTTCTCGTCCGAAGGGACGAACTCCCTCTTGAGGCGCTGTACGGAGAGACTGATGGCATTCAGGGGGTTCCTGATCTCGTGGGCCATTCCGGAAGCCAGTTTCCCCAGCGATACCAGGCGCTCCTTGATCTCCATCTCCCGCTCCATCTCCTTGACCCTCTTTGCGTATTTCCTTTCCATGACGAAGAACGCATAGATGCTTCCCGCTCCGGAAACGAAAAGAACGGCAAGGATGAGTATGAAACCGATGGCCGACCTCTGGATGGTATCCCGCGCAAGATCCCGCGAGATGAAGATCTGCATGCGAAACCCGGAGAGGACCTTCGAGGAAAGGTCCCGCTCGAGAAGGAAGGTGTTCTTTCCGGCGTCGCTGCCCCCGACAAAGAGATCGCCTTTTCCATCATAGATCTTGATGGCGTCGATATTGAACCTCTTCTCCTCCCTGTCGACTATGTCCTTGAGGATGACCTTTCTCCTCAGCGTTTCCAGCTCCGGGGCGTCGATCCTGACAAAAAGGATGCGTTCGCCCAGGCGTCGGCCGAGGACGAGCGACCTGTCACCGGCGACGGGCATCCTGATGACGGTCGTCTCTTCCCCCGAGACGATCCTCCGCACGAGCCCGGCGGGAATATCACTATTTCCTTTCCTGGCGATGATCTTTCCCCCGAGGTCATATTCGACGACGTTGGCAAGGGAGAGCGCTTCCAGGCCTTTCTCCGCCGGGTTCTTGAGGAGCCGGCCCACGGCGCTGTCGAGATCGTCGATGATGGACTCATCGAAGGCCATGATGTTGAAGAAATAGGGGGTGATGATGACGGGCGACCTGTCGAGGAAGCTCAGGTACTCGAGGTTGATGTCCATCTCTCTCTGGACGTGGGTGAAGATGATCTCCGCCTCTCCCATGAGCTGCCGTTCGATGTTGTTGCGGATGATCCTTATCTGGAAGAACCCGGTAAGTGTGATGAGAACGAGAAAGAGTGCGAAGAACAGGGGAAGGGCGACAGCCCGCTTATCTCCCATGCCGCCCCGGACGAAAACGCTGCATGTTCTTCCTGCGTTCCTGGTCGCAGAAGCTGTTGTATTGTTCGCGTTGCCTGTGGTTGAGGGTTCGCGAAACCTCGGAGCGGTATTGCTGGTAGGAGTTGTGCCGGGCGGTGTCGAGCTCCTGCAGCTCACCCTGTATCCTGCCTATCCTGGCGGAGTTGGCCTCCGGCTCCCGGCTCAGTTCCCTGAGTTCCCTGTGCTTTCGCGACGACTCCCTCCTCAGGGACTGCCATTCGTTGATGTACCTGTTCCTTATGTCCTCAACCTGAGTTCTCTGGGGCTCCGTCAGTTGAAGCCCTCTCTCGAACTCGGAATATGAATTCTGAGCCCGGAGAGAGGGTGTTATGAACACGCACAGGAGGAGGAAGAATACGACAAACGTCATGGATTCACGGGCACCCATACCTTGTGTGCGGGAACCCATTTCCCGCCGATCCACTGACCGGGCACCTCGACCCACTGTCCCGGAGGCTGGTCCTGAGGGGTCACCTGGCTCGATGCCGGATATGCCGCGGTCTGCTGAGCCGCGCCGTGCTGCTGGTTCTGGACGTGCTGGTCCACGGCGTTGCCGCCCACGGCCCCGACAAGGGTTCCCACCGCCGCGCCGATGAGCGTCGACGCGGTGTCATGCCCGATCACCTGTCCTGCAATGGCACCAAGGCCTGCCCCGATCGCGGCGCCTTTCTGGGTATTGTATCCTTCGGACGCGCATGAAACAAAAAAGAACGCCGCCACAACCGTCAGTAAGACAACTGCCACAGTTTTTTTCATTGTTCCCTCCCTTTTCATCGAGGTGACGGACCCATGGGGAGGTCCGTCACCGCACCTTCGTGTGCCTAGAACCGGGCGCAGGGCCCAAGCCCCCGCCCGCCGCCCCGCCCGCCGCCGAAGCCGGGGCCGTAGCCGGAGGAAGTCAGCTTCTGAAGCTGCTCCGGAGTGTAGACCTTCCTCTGCTCAAGTTTGAACCGGACCGTTCTGTCGCGCATCTTCTGTCTCAGTGTATCGACTTCCTTTTCCTTTGCCAGGATCGTCGCGTCGCTCGCCTTGGGATCTGAATACAGCGTCCTCAGCTCATTGCGTTTCTGGAAGAGTTCGTAACGCAGTGTCGAGGTTTCGGTATTGAATCTTTCCCGTATCTGCCACATCCGGTCCATTTGCTCCTTGGAGAGGTCCACGCCCGGGCCATACCCATGTCGATATCCTTTCGGGCCCAAGCCCCCCGGCCCGACTGCAAAGACGGTCGATGCCGTTGCAATGAACAGGACCGCCATGATGACTCCCAAAATCTTCCTCATTGTAACCTCCTCATATGGCTTTTTGCAAATCATGGTTCTCTTTTTCGCAATTACCGTGCCATTCGCGGAATGTGTTTGCAACGTGCCATAAACAAAGGAGAAGTCGGATTATGAGCGTTGATGGCCGGAGGATTTCACGGAAACAAATGTCGACGCCCGGGGAAAACCTTCGACAAAACCGTCGAGCACCCCCCGCACGGGACCCGGCGGTTCTTCAGGTGGTTCCAGTGGTTCCAACGGTTTGCCCTGTGGGATTTGTATGGCTCTCGACAGTGCAAGTGTGGTATAGTTTTCAGTTTTAAAATCCAAGGGGTATGTGCGAGCTGCCAAAAATGAAAAGCCTTGTCTCCATAGCCGGGTTTGATGCCTCTTCGGGGGCGGGTATCGTGAGGGATGTCGATACCTTCTTCTCTTTCGGCTTCCATGGTATCGCCGTGCCGACCTGCACCGTGGTCCAGGGTCCCCGCGGCGTGGAGCGCGTGGAGGCGTCGTCGGAGGAGCTTTTTCGTGACACCCTCCGGTCGGCCACGGCGGGGGTTTCGCTGAAGGCCGTGAAGATAGGTGTTCTCTGCGACGAGCCCCATGTCAGGGTGACGGCGCACTTTCTGGCGAGGAGGAAAGATACGCCCGTCGTCCTCGATCCTGTGTTTGCGGCCAAGAACGGCATTCGGCTCATCACGGATGAGGGCGTTGCGGCGTGTATCGACACGCTCTTTGAGAAGGTCACGGTCATAACACCCAATGCTGAAGAGGCCTCCGCCATCACGGGCACGAAGGTAGGGACGGTGAAGGCTGCCAGGAAGGCGGCGGAAAGGATACACGCTCTCGGGCCCAGGGCGGTCATCATAAAGGGAGGCCACCTGGAGGGTGATCCCGTCGATGTGTTGTTCGACGGAAGGGAACATGTCTTGTACAGGAAGGCGAGACTTCCCCGGTCGATCCACGGGACGGGTTGTTCCTTTTCCTCGGCACTCGCCTGTTTTCTCGCGGCGGGGTATTCCCTGCCTCGTGCTTTCATGGCGACCCAGGGATATCTCGAAAGACTCTTTGGATCGAGCTACAGGATCGACAGAAAAGGACACTTCTACGTCTCTTCGGCAATTGAAAGGACATTTCAACACGGCAAAGGGGTACATGAAAATACAAGGGGCTCGCGGGAGACTGCCGGAAGACCCGGGTCCGTTGAGAATATGGAGATGATACGACCATGAAAAACCAGCTTATTGCAGCACGGGAAGGAAAGATCACGAAGGCGATGGAGCGCGTTGCCCGCGATGAAGGCATCGATAAGGAACAGCTCCGCCGTCACATCGCGGAGGGAAAGATCACGATTCTCGCGAACAACCGACACAGGAACTTCACCCCGAAGGGTGTGGGCAAAGGCCTTTCCGTCAAGGTCAACGCCAACATAGGCACCTCTCCGGAGCGGGTGAACATCGACGAGGAGCTGGAGAAACTGACGGTTGCCCGTGAGGCAGGGGCAGACGCGGTCATGGACCTCAGCACCGGCGGCAATCTTGATGAGATCCGCAAGATCGTCGTAGATGCCGCGAAGATCCCCGTCGGTACCGTTCCGATATACCAGGCCGCCATCGAGACCGCCAAGAAGAGAAATGCGATCACCAGGATGGAAGCTGATGATATCTTTGAGGTGATCGAAAAGCATGGCGCCGATGGGGTTGATTTCGTGACCGTTCATTGCGGTGTTACGAAGAGCGCTCTCGAACGCTTGAGGAAACAGGGAAGAGTGACGGACATTGTGAGCCGGGGCGGCGCCTTTCTTGCTCAATGGATCATAGTCAACGGCAGAGAGAACCCTCTCTACGAGAATTTTGACCGCCTCCTTGGCATTGCGAAGAAATACGACATGACGATCAGCCTCGGGGACGGTCTTCGTCCCGGCTGCATCGCGGACGCGACCGATCGCGGGCAGATCGAGGAACTCATCATCCTGGGAGAGCTTTGCGCGGAGGCCCTCGAGCAGGGTGTCCAGGTCATGATCGAAGGGCCCGGCCACGTTCCGATCGACCAGATCGAGACAAATATGGTCCTGCAGAAGAGGCTCTGCAACGAAGCCCCTTTCTACGTTCTCGGTCCCGTCGTCACCGATATTGCACCCGGTTACGACCACATCACGTCCGCCATGGGCGGCGCCCTGGCGGCATATCACGGCGCCGACTTCCTGTGTTATGTCACCCCCACGGAGCATCTGGGCCTGCCCATGCCGCAGGATGTCCGCGACGGTGTCATCGTCACGAAGATAGCTGCCCATGCCGCCGATCTTGCCCGGGGGAACCAGAAGGCCTTTGCCCTTGACAGGGCCATGTCTCAATATCGAAAAGCCCTCGACTGGAAGGGACAGATCGAATGCGCCATTGATCCGGACAAGATCAGGGCCTTCCGCAAGGAACGGAACCTGAAGAACGATGTCTGCAGCATGTGCGGAGAGTACTGCTCCATAAAGCTCATGAAGGATTACCTGAAGAAAAAGTAAATGACCCTCTACCCGCGTGAGGATGAAGGGCTTTTGACGGTATCGGAGCTGACGGCTGAGCTCAAGCGGTTCGTCAGCGGTCGGTTCCGCGATGTTCGCGTTGAAGGAGAGGTCTCGAACGCGAAGCTTTATCCCTCGGGACACTTCTACTTTACCCTGAAGGACGATCTTGCCATGATCCGTGGTGTTGTCTTCAACTATGCCGCGCGCGTCCCCTTGGGCAGGGTCATAAAAGACGGCGAGCGGGTCCTGTGCAGGGGGCGCATCGATGTCTACGAGAAACGCGGCGAGTATCAGCTGATAGTGAGCGACATCCTGGCGAGCGGCGAGCGGGGCCTCACCTACCTTCGGTTCCTCGAGCTCAAAGAGAAGCTGCTCAGGGAAGGCCTCTTCGACGAAACCCTCAAGAAGCCCCTTCCGCAGTTCCCCCGGCGCGTAGGGATAGTTACCTCTCCGGTGGGCGCCGCGATACGGGACATGCTGAGGGTCATGCACGAAAGATGCGGCACCGTGGCCGTGGAGGTCTGGCCGGCGACCGTGCAGGGCGAAGACGCGGCCCGTGAGATCATGGAGGGGATCGGATATTTCAATCGGAGCGGGCAGGTCGATGTCATCATCATCGGAAGGGGAGGGGGCTCGTACGAGGACCTGGCCTGCTTCAACGATGAAGGCCTGGCAAGGGCCGTGTTCGCTTCCCGGATACCGGTCGTCTCCGCCGTGGGCCACGAGGTCGATTTCACGATAGCGGACTTCGTAGCCGACGTGCGAGCTCCCACGCCGACGGCCGCCGGCGCCCTTGTCGTTCCCGACCGGGAGGACCTTGCCCGCTACATCCTCGGCCTCAAAGACTCCCTGTGCCAGTCGATGGAGAAGAAGATCGAGAGGGCCCGTTACATGCTTGTCAGCAACGTCATGGATTTCAAGGACAGGAAGGATTTCTTCACCTCCCACCGCCTCTACCTCGATGATCTCACCGTCGGCCTCACCCACAACATCCGGCTCTACATGAAGAACGCACGCACAAGGTTCGATGCCCTCAGCCAGAGGATGCATGACCTCAACCCCAGGGCGATCCTGGCGAGGGGTTACTCCATAACCTCGAGGGCCGACAGCGGCACCGTCATCACCGACTCCTCCGCAGTCTCGCCGGGCGATGCCCTTTCGATCACGCTCCACAAGGGTGGTCTCGACGTGTCGGTGGTCGACAAAAAGACGTAGACGGGCAAACGGGTACGCGCGGAAAGACAAGGGACCAGCAAGAGGGCATGCCGCAAATCGCGGTTTTCGTGTCTTCACCCCGTCCGCACGTTGGGCGCGTCAGCGCCGAACCCGTATGCCCGTCCACGCATCAACCGTCAGGTTGATGTTGAAAGAGGGACTCGTCGGTGTCCTTGAGTCTGCCGGCCATTTCTTTGAGCAGGGAGAGGACTATGGGGGCGTTGTCGCGGAGGATGAGGTCGAAGTTCTCCTGGGAGATGGCGACGAGTTCCGTGGGACCGTCAGCCGCGCGGGCGGTTGCCGACCGCGGAGTGCCAAGGAGCATGGATATCTCGCCGAAGTAATCCCCGGCAGTCATGGTCAGGATGTGCCTGCCTCCGCGAATGATATCCACCGCTCCGGACACGATGTAATACATGGCGCCGCCCGGGTCACCTTCCTCGAATATGATGTCGTCACGGCTGCAGCGCCTGACGAACCTGCTAAGGAGCCCTTTCGAGAGGGACCCGCGGACGTTGCCGGCGAAGACGCGTTTCAGGAGGAGGGCGTCGCGCTTCCCCGTGTTCACGGCGACCTCGGCCCCGAAAAGGATGGCAAGGAAACAATAGTAGACCCACACGATCATTACGAAGAGCACCTTGAGCGAGCCGAACGTTTCCCCGTAGGCGGGGTTCGTTTTGAGGACAAAGGCGAAGACTTCCCTCATGGCGACGATGAGGACTGCCGAGATGACGCAGGCTCCCGCAAGCTTCAATGCGGTCAGCCTCACAGGCAGAAACACCCTGTAGAAGAAGGCCATGCAGAGGGCGGCGACGCAGGTCGAAACAAGAGCGCTCCCGGCGCCGGTGAGGGCGAGGCCTCGATCCCGCAGGATGTGCTCAAGTGCGAGAAAGAGCATCTCGGCACCGATGAGCACGGCGAAGAGGAGGAACATGGCCGCCGCCCTTCGCGCGTTACCGAGCTGGACCGCGAACAGTGACGTCGGGGGTTCCTTCCTGAAGATCTTGAGAAAGGTCGTCATGAGGGAATCCACGAGGGACATGGCGGCGATGAAGACAACGATGGCGGCGGCGCCGCCGAGGGCGAGGGGGTGCCCGATCGTTGCCGAGAATTCGACGCTCATCCAGTCCCGGATGCGGGGGAAGAGATGGTCGATAAGGCCTTCAATGCCAGCAATTACCCATGCGGCCGCGCCTCCCGTGCCGGCAGCGAGGCTGGCCACGAGGAACAAAAGAGGGACGAGGGCAAAGAAACTGTACGTTGCCAGGGCGGCGGACATCTCGAAGTCGTTGTTGCCGAGGAAGGACCCCAGGGATTCGCGGAGGACGATCCCGGCGACACGCAACGGATGGCCCGTTCTTTCGGCGGGAGAGATTCTTTTCAGGGATGCCATGGATGGTCAATTATAACAGATGAGGAGGGATCAGGGAACAGGGAAGAGAGGACAGGCGGCAGGGAACAGGGAGCAGGGCGTGCGGGGTGGGAAGCGTGGAGCGGGGCAGACGATAGGACTTATAGGAGAATAGGACCTATAGGACCAATAAGACCTATAGGACGCTTAGGACCTATAGGAC